>JAQWBU010000178.1 GCA_028706195.1 Eubacteriales bacterium | reverse complement strand
CTCCTTAGCTGCGGGCTTTAGCTTTCAGCGACTTGAGCTGATAATGGAAACGCTTGTTTCTTTCCAGAAAAGCCATTGTGTCTGCGACGGTTTCCTCAAACGGACGCGTTGAAAAACCCAGCTCACGTCTGGCTTTTTTATTGGAAAAATTGGAATTGCTTTCCAGTGAATAAAGCGCATAAGAGGTGAATAAGGGGCGTTTCTTGCGCAACTTTCCCCAGAGCTCGAACAGCGGCGCCAGCAGTTTGACTAATTTAAATGGTGCCAGACTGCGAATGGGCTCTCTGCCGCAGTAAGCTGCAGCGATGTCACAGAGCTCCCTGATTGAATGGATTTCATTGCTTAAGATATAAGTCTCACCGGAACGACCTTTTTCGGCTGCGGCGATCAGGCCGTCAGCTACATCTCGCACATCAACCATATCGTAGCCGCCCCTGACCAATGTGTTAAGGCGTCTGTCGGCGAAGTCCAGTAATACCTGTACCAGGCGTCCATCAAGGAAGTCATTGGGACCAATAATGCCTGAAGGGTGTACGACAACGACGTCCAGACCTTCGCGTCCGGCCTGCAGGACTTTCTCTGTGGCTGTGGCCTTGCTTTTGGCGTAGGCCCCCTGAACCCAGTCGGCGTGGAATTGATCAACTTCACTGATAGGAGCGTTGTACTTTTTCTCAGGGATGGCATGGACAGAACTGCAGTATAGGAAGCGCTTCACTTTGTACCTGCGCGCCAGATCCAGCATATTCCCGGTGCCTGCAACGTTGGTCCTGGTCAGGCGCGGGTCCTCTTTAGAGCCAATGGAAATCATGCTGGCCAAATGCAGCACAATGATGTCCTTGTTTCCCAGACCGGAAAACACTGCGGGCAGTGTCCAGGCTTTGGTGATGTCGCCGCTGTACACTTCGCACTCGAGTCCCTGTAGCGCTTTGGGGCGCTCAGCTTCCATAATCAGGCAGCGCACAGTTTCGCCCTTTTGCAAAAGTTTGCGAACGACTGTATTACCCAAATGGCCGGATGCGCCACTTACTATATAAATGGTTTTTTTATTTTTCAATGATTTACTCCTGGAAATATCTGTCTTGAATTACTTTGTTTTCTCAACACATTTTAGAACACCGCAATAGTATTACTGAAGACTTAGTAGTAAAGAATATGGCGGGTACGTGATTTATTGTGAAGAGAAGCGGACCGCTCGCAAGAGGGCACGTTTCTCAGATTACTGTTAAAATGTTTATACTTGGAAAAGATGACTGTCAGCATTTCGTAGCGGACAGTAACAGCCATAAGCATCGGAGGCAATTTATGTCATTTTCACAACGTATGCAGAAAAGCCACTTGTACAGTGTTTTGCTCTGCCCTCGCGGAGCGGCACGTCTGGCGGATCAGGGAGCGCAGATTGCCCAGATGTATCTCTCGCCTTATGATCGCCTTATAGGTATTATCGGTGAGAGCGGATCGGGCAAGAGCGTTTTGATCAAAGGTATGTTTCCAGGCCTGGAGCTGACCAATGACGATGAAGGTGTCAACGTCAGGCCTCTACCGCTGATGCATCTGGACGATACCGGCTTTTTTACCCCGCATACCTATCACGTGGATATTCGTTTCGAAATGGCTTTTTATCAGCCGCATGAACTGGCAGCCGCGATTATGGAGGCGGTTAACCGTAAGAAGCGTGTGATTGTGGAACACTTCGACCTGATTTATCCTCATCTGGATATGAACGCGCACCTTCTTCTGGGTGTGGGGGAGGAGATCATCATCACCCGGCCTAACATCTTCGGCCCCGAACCCAACTACATAAAAGATATTGTGTTCGCATCTTTCCCGACTCGTCGCATGGCCCATACAGCAGAGGATTTAACAGAATTCAGCCTGATTGATCATCGCGTATTTCACTATGAACACTCCGACGTGCGCTCCGGTTTCATCCTCACCTTTCACGAAAAGCCAGATCTGGATTTGAAAAAGATCGAAGCGGAGGTGCAAAAATTGATCGACCAGGATTTGCCCATCTCCTATCTCGATGACACTCACGTCATGATCGGAGATCAGCGCCATTACTGCACAGGTCCTCGTTTACATATGAAGAGCACTGGTGGGGTCAAGAATTTCCACATTTATCCGGAATTTGTTGTTGAACCGATCACAGGTGAATACCAGATGATCGGCCTGGTCAACGTCGACAGTGACTACAAGCTGTCACAATTGAATAAATTGCTGTCCACAGATGTGAGTGCCGTTTTCAAGGAAGATTAGGCACAGATGGTGGGTACTCAGAGTATAGAAGAGATTATTCCTCTTGCGGCCGGTTTGACTGCTGTGCTGGAAGCCCGCGATCGCCGCGCCGCGATGCGCAGAGCTTTGCTGGCGCAAGTCGGTCTGTGTCTGAGCGTCACGCTGCTGATGCCCGGAACAACTAATAGCACAAGTTTGTCGCGCGCCTTTTTGCACGAGTACTGCATTTATCTGCGTGGCCAGCTGCTAGGGCAGGGCTTTGACATTACACAGGAGGAGCCTTGTCCGGATCCGGCCGGCGATGCTTATTTT
>JAQWBU010000177.1 GCA_028706195.1 Eubacteriales bacterium | reverse complement strand
CCCTGGCAGCTAAAGTAGGAAGTGACCCGCTCGCAATCGGCTATGTATCTTTGACCACTGACTTCGCAGCTAATAATATTAAGGCAGTAAACTACGAAGGCGTTGAGGCAACAGAAGAAAACGTTCTCAATGAAACATATACTTTGGCTCGTCCCTTTAACTATGTTACCCGCGCAGCCGGTGATTTCGGCGACGAGGATAAAGAGGCTCTGGTCGCGGCTTTTATCGCTTTTTTAACTGAGAGTACTGAAGGCGCTAATGCTATCGTTTCAGCAGGCGGAATCGTAGATGTTGCCAGTAAGAAGGCCTGGGCTGACCTGCAGGCTGATCATCCCATTGTCGGCCAGGACAACTCCGGAATTGAAATCGTTACTGTTGGCTCTACTTCCGTTGAAAAGACGATCAGGACAGCTCTGGAAACCTTCCAGCCCATGGCAGGCAACTTTAGCTTCAAGATGAGCCATGCCGGTTCCGGCGAGGGTGCGCAAGGCACTATCGGTTCAGAAAAGGACTCAGCTAAAAAAGGTGATATCGGCTTTGCTTCCCGCGCTTTCAAAGATGAAGAAGAAGTCAGCCTTGGTATGAGTACCGGAACCTTCTGTTTGGACGCTGTTGTTATCTGTGCTGAAACCAGCAACCCAACCGAAGATCTTAGTCAAGACCAGACTGCAGCAATCTTCAAGGGTGAAATACTAAATTGGGAGGATCTTGATTAAAGTTATTTCTTTACTTTAGCAAGCTCACAGCGCATGATGATTAAAGAAAATAAGCATAAAGAAAAATTTGCAACCTTTCATCGTCGCAAATTGTGGCAAGATAAAGTGATAAAAAGAATCTTTCAGGGCAGCGCTATCTTGGCTGCCCTGATGATTTTCTTTATCTACTTCTTCGTTATTTCGCGGGGCATACAGCCTTTCCTGCCATCCTACGGAGATGATCAGCAAAACCTCCTTTCCTTTATAACCGGAACCAGATGGCGTCCGGATATTAACCCTCCGGAGTACGGTGTCGGCTTCATTGTGATTAATACATTGCTTACTTCTCTGGGAGCAGCTGTCATCTCGTTTCCGATTTCGGTTTTGACCGCGCTTTTCATAGCTAAGATAGCCCCTCCGAAGGTCCGCTTCGTCCTGACAACAATTGTTGAATTATTGGCAGCAATCCCCTCCATCGTCTACGGTGTTTACGCTGCCGGCACAATTACAGGACTGGTCGGTGGTTTTGCCGGCTTCTTCGGTATCAGTACCTACGGTGGCAACTCTGTTATGGCAGTTATACTGCTGCTTGCCATTATGATCTTTCCAACTATTACGTCTCTGGCTGTGGTTTCAATCAGAGCGGTCGACCGTAATCTGGAGCTGGGCTCTATCGCTCTGGGAGCATCCACTATGGAAACTAATTTCAAAGTAGTGCTTACTTCAGCGAAGTCAGGAATTTTTGCCGGGCTGGCGCTTGGGCTGGGACGGGCTTTCGGTGAAGCAACTGCGGTTTCAATGGTCGCGGGAAACCGCATGATAGGTCCCACCTGGAATCTCTTCGATATCACCCGTACTTTGACCACAACCATTTTGACAGGCATGCATGAAACCTCACCCGGTTTAGACTACGATATGCGCTTCTCAGTGGGAATAGTATTACTGCTGGTAATTTTGGTCACGAACCTTTCCATTCAATATATCAAGCGGAAAGTCGGAGGCATAACCAATGAATAAAGTAAGACGCAGAAAGGATTTCTTCCGCTCAGCGGGAACTTGGGTTTCTGCTGGTTTATCCGTCATGGTATTGATTTCCGTTTTTGTTTTTGTTTTCAGCCGCGGTATATCCACCTTCAGCTTTGACATGCTTAAAGGCGATTACTGGGCGACTAATTATCTGGTAGCTTTTGAAGATGGTAAGGCAAATGATTTTGCTCCGATCGACACAGATAACGAGAATGAACACTTCTCCGCTAAATTCGGCTTTTCTTTGGTTGACGGTAAAGATCGAGAAAATAATAAGCTTATGGAAGTGGTTTCAATGTCCGCTCTGTCACCTCTCCATGAAGGAATAATCACAACCGAAGGGCCGGATAAGGGGAAGACTCATCCTGTCCCGCTACATGCCAGAATCAGAAGAATAGACTTCACCGACAGCAACGGAGAAGCGAAAAGCGCCGGAATTCTGGCTCAAGACAGCACTGCAGAGGAAACTATCGAACGTCTGGAGACAGAGGCAGTCTCAATCGATGGCATATTTTATCAAACAGCAGGCGGCGGAATTCGCGGCTCTATTATCAGCACATTAATGCTCATAGGCCTGACTTTGCTGTTCGCCTTGCCTCTGGGCATATCCTCAGCAATTTATTTGCATGAAATTGCGCCCAAAAACAGAATAACCGGCTGGATCCGGGCTGCTGTAGAAATGCTGGCAGGAGTCCCCTCGATCATATTCGGCCTGATGGGCGTCTCCATGCTTTTCAGAATAACTAATCTATTCGGGATCAACACGCAGAGCATTCTTCTGGGTTCTATGACTATGACCATCATGCTGCTGCCCTTGATCATGAGACAAACTGAGG
>JAQWBU010000054.1 GCA_028706195.1 Eubacteriales bacterium | reverse complement strand
CCTTCTGGATCTATCCAAATATATAGAAGAAAGCCATTTTTCACTCAAGCTGGTTGATTATGAGATGACAGATAATTTTCTTTCTCTGCGAGCGAAAGATACTCTTTTCAATTCCACAGCCAAGCAAATAGAGCGTTTTCTGACACAACTGACAGAAAAACTTCAAGAATATGAGCTTAATCCTCAGAACTGCATCATTTGCGGTAAAGCAGCTGAAACTGAAAGTCTTTATGTCGGGCTTTATGCTTACACGCATCCGGAATGTCTGGATAAAGAAGGTATCGATTACACCGCAGCCTTTAATGCTGACGCAAAGGACAGTGAGGAGTTTTTGCTTCTGCAGCGCGATGAAAATGGAGAAGACCTGCTCGCTTACGATCTTAGCACCGAAGAAGATTTAATGCTGCCTGATACTGATAAGCTCGCAGCCCTGGCCGCAGAGATGGACACTTACAGTGAAGATCTGATTCGGGACCTGACCGAATTATGCGCAGTGCCTTCCGTCAAAGGTACAGCCACAGAGGATGCACCTTTCGGTCAAGCCACCGTTGACGCTCTGGCTGTATTTTTGCGGCAGGCGGAAACACTCGGATTTCGCATTAAGAATTTGGATAATATGGCCGGATACGCTGAGTATGGGCCTGAAGATGCCAGCGACATGGTTGCATGCGTTTGCCATTTGGATGTGGTGCCGGCCGGAGATGGCTGGACGGGCGATCCCTGGCAACTGCGACGTGAGGACGGTAAACTCATTGCGCGCGGAGTCAGTGATGACAAGGGTCCTGCTCTGGCAGCCCTCTACGCCGCGAAAGCTCTGATGGACGATGTTGATTTCGAGCCCGGCAAACGCATCCGTATAATCGTCGGTCTCGATGAGGAATCAGGCAGCGCCTGCATGGATCATTATGTAAAACACGAAGAAATTCCAGAGATGGGGTTTACTGCTGATGCCGACTTCCCTGCAATCTATGCAGAAAAAGGCATAGCGCGTCTGCGCTTCACAATCCCCAGAATGAAAGATGATGTAATCAGAACAGCTAAAGCCGGCAGTGCTGTTAATATGGTGCCGAGCAGCTGCAGGATTGAACTCAAAGACGGCAGTTCTGAAAGCTATGACGGAGTTACCGCTCATGGCAGCAGACCTGATCTGGGAGTCAATGCAATAAACACCGCCGTTGACTCACTGCTGGATTCCGGTCATGAAGACAGCTTTGTCAGCTTCTATAATAATTATTTCTCAGAAACAGACGGCAGTGCACTCGGCTTGGCCTTTGAAGACGAAAGCGGCAGCACAACCGTAAATGCCGGCCTCTTGGATATAGACGAGGAACAGGCCGAAGTGATTGTTGATGTGCGCTATCCTGTCTACTTTGATCTTAAAGCTGCCTTGGAAAATCTAGATGAATCTTTAAGCAGAGAAGGTGTCGCACTTAAGATGCAGGATCACATGGAGCCGCTTTATTTGCCAAAGGATTCACCGCTTATACGCACTCTAATGGATGTCTATAACGAAGGCACAGGCACAGAAGGCCGCGCAGTGGCCATCGGCGGCGGTACTTATGCGCGTTCAATTCCTAATATCTGCGCTTATGGACCTGCCTTCCCGGGTGATGAAGATGTTGCCCATCAGGCCAATGAATGGATCACAGTGGAAAAATTGTTGGCAGCTAGTACTATTTATCGGAATGCTTTCCGCAAACTGGCAACAAAATAATAAGAAATAAAAAATTTGTGCAAGTTTGAAGGGCTGTCAGTCGACAGCCCTTCGCAATTATCGGTACTTATTTAACGTGCTACTACTTATGCTTCTATATCAATGAATTCAAAATTGACAACATCAAATAAGCCCTTGTCCGTTATCTTAAGTTCCGGGATAACCGGTAATGCCATAAAGCAAAGCGTCATGAGCGGATCGACATCCTTCGATACCTTCAGTTCACTTATAGCTATATCATGAAGAATCTCCAGCTCACTGTTAATCCACTCTGCTGAACGATCAGTCATAAGTCCGGCAACAGGCAGTGGTGTGGCACGCAGGATCTCAGCTTCTTTCGTCAGGACAAAGCCACCTTCCTGTTCAATCAAGGTTCTGATCGCCAGGTCCATGTCGATATCATTTGTACCCACGCAGATAATATTATGTGAATCATGAGCAATGGACAGAGCGATAGCTCCCAGTTTGATGCCATAATCTTTTAATAGCGCGACAGCCACGTTGCCTGTCTCCTGATGACGCTCTACCACTGCTATTTTTGCGATATCAATTTTGGGATCAAATATGAAATTATTGTCTTCATCTGTACGCACGTTAACAACTTCATCCCTGGTATCAACGCCTCCGGGGAGCACCTTAATCGCATGAACCTTATCTGATTTAAGCTTCAGATTCAGTCTGTCAATATTGTAATCTTTAACATGCATACTGCTGCTGACGGCATCAGTCGGATACTTCTCAACTTCAGGCAGATATTCACCGTCTCGTGCAACTTCTTCACAGGCAATGAATACTTGTTTAACTTGAAAATCTTCAAGATTTTCGAACAGAACAATATCTGCTCTTAAGCCGGGAGCCAAAGCTCCGCGATCGTAGAGTCGATAACACTCGGCAGCGTTCAAAGAGGCCATCTTAATTGAAGTGTAGACATCTAAACCGGCTTCCCTGCATATACGCAGGTGATGTTCCAGATGACCATGCTCGAAGATTGTCTTGGGTTGCCTGTCATCTGAGCACAGCAGACAACGGCGATAATTCTGCGGACTTACACCGTGTACCAGTTTTTCCAGATCATGGCTGGCCGATCCCTGTCTGAGCAGGACGTACATGCCACGGCTGATACGATCATTCATTTCTTCGATCGTGGTACACTCATGGTCAGTCTTAATTCCGGCAGCAATGTAAGCGTTAAGCGCCTTGTCTTTCAAGCCCGGACTATGTCCATCGATTACAACTTCGGCATTGTGAGCCAGCATTAACTTGTCCAAGGATTCGTCATCAGCCAGGAAGACTCCGACTGAGTTCATAAATTCACCAAATCCCAGGATATCAGGCCGTTCCAGAACGCCTTTCATATCCTTAGCTCTGATGTGAGCGCCAGCAGTTTCAAAGTCTGTAGCTGGTACAGAGGAAGGAAACATATAGCGGATATCAAGAGCCGTCCTCTCCCCTGCTTTAATCATATATTCCATGGCAGCGAAGCCGTTAACATTAACAATTTCATGCGGATCTGCAATCAGCGTTGTAGTACCGTGAGGCACTACCAGCCTTCCGAATTCTTCCGGAGTCAGGTATGAAGATTCTATGTGAATATGGCTGTCGATAAGTCCTGGCGAGGCGTATAAATCGCTGGCATCAATCTCCTTTTCACCTTCGTAGGAACCGATACCGGCTATCCACTCATCCGAGATCGCAATATCGGCCTTAATAATGCCGTCATTAAAAATGTCAATGACAGAGGCATTCTTCAATACAAGATCAGCAGGAACTCTCCCCATAGCCACGTCGATTATCTTTTTCAGTTGCTCTTTCTTCATAGTCTTTCCTTTCGTAGATAATTAATTGTCATAAGCAGTTGAGCTTCGGGAATCAGTTCTCCCTGAATTGCAAAAAGGAGGAGGCAAAATAAATTGTCACCCCCTCCTTCAGTCAATCATATAAGTAGATTTGAACCGCCTTAAGCTTCGCTCGAATCCGCTTTCTTCTCGTCAGACTCTTCGGAATCTGTTTCTTCTGCTTGAACTTCAGCCTCAGTCTCGGAATCCTCTTCAGTAGCTTCTTCAACTGCTTCTTCGACGGTTTCTTCAACAAGCTCTTCAGCAACAGTTTCTTCAACTACTTCGTCGGTATCTTCGGTTTCAGCTTCCACTGTGGCAACTTCGGCTTCTTCAGCCTTCGCTTCTGCCTCGGTTTCTTTCTTCTCGACTTCTCCAGATCCATCTTCTCTTAAGCTGTCGATTAATTCTGAACCTTCTTTAGTAATCGCAGTGAAATCAGCAAGCTGTGATATCGAAGATGAGGATGGACGATCAACATAAGTAGTTGATGTTCCACTATCACTTTCCTGACGTTTGCCACGACGACGAGGAGGTCGCTGTTCTTTGCGTTCCTCAGAACGTTTGACAATTTCAGAATCCGGATCCGGATTGATTGGTTCGACTTCACGGATGCTTACACTGATGCGGCGGGTTTCATTGGACACTTCAACGACGCGAGCATCAACTTCCATGCCCTCATCAAGCACTTCGTTCGGTGTGTTCAGTCTGTATTCCGATATTTGCGAAATATGGCAGAGCGCGTCCACTCCAGGTGCGATATTGATGAAAGCACCAAAGGGGAACATACGCACAACAACACCGCGAACGATCATTCCCAGCGGGAAACGTTCTTCGATATTGGCATACGGATCATCTTCCTTCTTCCGATACCCGAGTGAAATACGTTTTCTCTCACGATCGAAGTCAATCACGTGTACTTCAATAACATCATCAACCGACAATACATCGGATGGATGACGTACACGCTGCCATGAAAGTTCGCTGATGTGGACAAGACCGTCCACGCCGCCGATATCGACAAAAGCGCCAAAATTGGTGAGGTTGCGTACTACACCCTGATATACAGAACCAACTTCCATGGTATCCCATATGTCACGCGCTTTATCACGTCGTTCACGCTGTAAGAGCGAGCGACGAGAACCTGAAACACGCAAGCGTCTGCGATTTGGATCAAATTGGGTAACTAAAATATCAAAGGTTTTGTCCATGTAGGGTTCAAGGTCTTCAACTCTGCTGAGTTCCAGCTGAGTGCGATGAATGTAGATGTTAATGCTGCCGTAAGCCGCGATAACACCATCCTTGACAACTTTCACTACTTTTACTGTTACAGGTGTCTTTTCTTCAAATGCTTTTTCTACTTGGTCCTTGTGTTTGACAAAGTCAACACGAGCCTTCGATAAATTAATTTCTTTGCCCATGTCTGAGCTACGGATATTCCGCACATAGACATCTAGTTCCATGTGTTCTTGACACGCTTGTTCCAGATCGATATCGGGGTCGGCTTCAAACTCGCGGATCGGTATCCTTCCTTCTGTTTTATCCCTCACGTCGACATAGACATAGTCATCGTCGTATCTGACAATTCTTCCCTTTACGATACTGCCTTTTTTCAGCTCGGGAATACTGTCGATAAATTCCGTGAAGTCAACTTCAGGCTGCTCTTCAGGCTGTTCTGGAGTCTCCTCCTGGATTTCTTCAATCAGCTGCTCTGCAGTTTGCTCTTGCTGCACTTCAGGCTGCTCTTGAAGCTCTTCCAGAGGCTGCTCTACATTGGTCAAGCCTTCTTTTTCCGTCATGTTTTGGATAACCTCCCTGATCATCTCTACTGGTGTTGAGGCTCCGGCAGTTATGCCTATCCTCTCTGAACTCAAAATCTTCTCGTATACGTCGGAAGAAATTTGGTCCGGCTTATCTATCCAATATGTGTTTTCACATTGATCACAACATATCTCGTACAGTTTAGCAGTGTTTGAGCTGTTGCGTCCGCCTAATACGATCATCAGATCAGAATTTGCGGCCAGTGAAGACGCGTCCGACTGCCTACGATCAGTCGTAACACATATTGTATCAAATATCTTGTAATTAGCAATTTTACTAAGCAAATTCTCACAAATTTTATTGAACTTCTCAACTGAAAATGTGGTTTGAGAGACTATAATCCATTTTTTATCAGAAAATTCGTGTTTTTCGGCATCTTCCACTGTTTCAAGAACGACTACTTCAGCATCTCCGGCATAGCCGACAACCCCCTGCACCTCAGGATGATTTTCAGCTCCGGTAATTATAATGCCACTACCTTCAGAGGCTGCTTCTGCGACTATTTTTTGAATCTTCTGCACGAACGGGCAGGTTTCATCGTAGATAGTGCAGGAACGCTCCTGAAGTGCTTTCTCAATTTCCGGAGAAATGCCATGAGCACGTACCAGAACACGCGAACCTTCTTCAATTTCTTCAACGGAGTTTGCCAGGATAACGCCACGCCGGAGCAAATCATCCACAACGGTTTCGTTATGGACGATGGCTCCCAGCATATAGAGTGGGGTGTTATCGTCTTGCTCAGCGGCCTTAACAGCAAAATTGACAGCACGACTAACACCGGGACAAAAACCGGCATTTGCTGATACTGTTATTTTTCTCTTAGTGCTGTCTTTCTGATTAATTGTTTAAATCCGCTTCATTACTAATTTCTTCTACATTGTCCCACAAATTGTGCTTGTCGTCCAGTACAGTCACTTTCACCATTTCGGCCATAACCTGCTTGCACTTCTCAGCTTCCGGATTGAAATACTCTTCGCCGCCCATATTGTAAACACGCCGCATCAGTTCGTTGGAAATATCCAGACTGTTCTGTTTATTTAATCTCTTGCCTTCGCGCAGGCTCAGGAGGACAGTCGGGCCAACTATAACTTTTGGTCTGCTGAATGGATGCATCCTGCCTGTAACCGAACACAGCTGGATCGGAATATCCTTTTTTATGGCGAGCTGGACAGTAGTAGCTTTGGGCGGATTAGCCACCGCATCTCCCCCGGTGGTACAGCCGCCTTCAATAAATATTCCCACGATATGCTCATTCTTAAGTTCATTGATAATCCGCTTAGCTGCCTGAATATCGTTAGCCTCACGGTCGATGGGGAAGATATCAAAACTTGTAAGAAAAAATGTCAGAAACGGGATCCTGAATAAAGATTCTTTGGATATCCAGTGCAAATGCTTGGAGCGATAGAAGATATATAAAAAGACAGGGTCAAGAATACTGTTATGGTTGCTGATCAGTAAAAGCGGTCCTTTTTTTCCCTTTGTTTTACTGGAAATTACCCTGGGCAAGAATAATAAAATCAATATCGGTACAGCAATAAGCAGAAATATAACACGCCTGACCGGGTGCCTGGCTGACGGTATGTGAGTATCTCCTGACTTCGATCCAGTTTGCTTTTCAGTTTTATTGTTCTTCTTCCGGGTCATTTACTTCTTCATCACCTTCTCATTTATTATCCCCAACATCTCCTCGACTAATTTCTCGATGGAGCGTTCACTTGAATCTATAAATATTGCATCTTCCGCCTGCTTTGTCGGAGCCAATGCGCGGGTACTGTCGTTGAAATCACGCTGTTTCATCTCTTTTAAGACGTCCTCATACGTGCCGTTTTCGCCCTTTGCCAGCATTTCTTCATAACGTCTTTTTGCCCTGACTTGCGGGCTTGCTGTCACAAAGAATTTAACCGTAGCATCAGGAAGCACATAAGTGCCGATGTCGCGGCCGTCCAAAACTAAAGACTGGCGTTCTGCCAGCTCCCGCTGCAGTTCGACGCAATAACGTCGGCAGGCGGCAAGAGCGCTGATATCAGAGGCCGCTTGGGATACTTCCGGAGTTCTTATGTCGTCTGTGTAGTCAATGCCGTCGACAAAAGTCCGTTGTCCGCTGCCGGATAGTTTGACATCCAGATTCGTTTCATCCAGCATTGTCTCAATTTCAGCTTCATCGGATGGGTTCAGTCCCATTCGGAGGGCTTTCAGGCCCAGAGCGCGGTACATTGCCCCGGTGTCGAGAAAGAGGATGGAAAGCCGGGCTGCCAATTCTCTGGCCAGTGTACTTTTTCCGGCGGCAGATGGGCCGTCAATTGCAATTACAAGCGGATCAATCATATCCTCATCCTCCCAGTCTTCTTTCTCATAATCAGCATCATCTTCAGCAAATTTACTCAATTTGCGCTCAGTTTCCTCAGCTTCATAATCACTCGCTTCGTCGTACATGAGAAGATCAATCGCTTCGAGTTCCTGAGTTGATTTCAGACCAAAATCTGCAAGAAACTGTTCACTGACATAGAGCAGTCCTGGTCTTCCTGGAACATCCAGTGTACCTCTTTGTTCAACTAAACCGCGTTCAATCAGGCGAGATACAATGCTGTCACTGTTCACACCACGCACCATTTCTATTTCAGATCTGGTAACAGGTTCACTATAGGCGATTACTGCCAATACTTCGTATGAAGCCTGAGAAAGATCCTGACGGTTTGTAGGTTCAAATAATAAAGACAAAGTCTCCCCTAACTCCAATTTGGTAGAGAGAGCGACTTTATCATTAATTTCACTCAAACGCAGACCCGATAGAACATCTATCTGATAGCGCCGCTTTAACTGATCCAACAGTAAATCCACTTTCTCCTCGCTGACATCGATTAATTCAGCCAGCTTACTGCGCTCAATCGGATCCCCGGCAGCAAATAAAAAAGCTTCCAAAAGCGCCATTGCTTTAACATCGCTCATTAAAACTAGTTCTCCTTAGCTTCTATGTAAATCGGAGCAAAAACCGATCTTTGTTTCGCACTGATCTGATTACGTCTTAATAATTCCAGAATAGCCAAAAAACCTGCAATGCGCGTTTCTTTGGACTGATCAGGGGGAAATAATTCATAAAAGAAAAAACGTGGTTTGTCCGCCAGCTTATCCATAACGTCAGTCATACAGGAGTTTACAGAGACACGCTCCCGCTGCAATATCTGCTGCATCGTAGTTTTGCTCGACTGAAAACGGGCAGTGTTTCTCAGGACAATCGCATCCACGGCTTCATTAAAGCGATCGATATTCAATCTTTGTCTGCTGATCTTCTTCTTGATACCCAGACGCTGCGGCAACTCTTCGGGTTTGTAATAAGTGTAGGAATACAGTTCTCGACGTTCCTTCAACTGTAACGCGATCATACGGCAACGTCTGTAGCGCAGTAACTGAAAAATAAGTTCACTGCTTGGGTCAAATTCCGCGTCTGAATCAGGATCCCGTTTTTGTGCGGGCAGCAATAAGCTGGATTTAATCTGAATCAACGTGGCTGCCATCAAGAGAAACGAGCTGACCAGATCCATATCGTAATATTGCATATTTCTGATTACGTTCAAGTATTGATCTGTGATAGAGGCAATGGAAACCTTGTCCAAGGCCACGTTGCCGCGTTCCAATAAATGGTCCAGGAGCTCCAGCGGGCTCTCAAATGAATCCACCTGAATGTCTAAGGCCTGAATTTCCGTTTCTTTTAGTTCTCTCATGTATCAATTTGTTATTAAATAGGCATAGGCGGCAAGCCCAGTGCGATTTGGATCTGTTGGAAGATCCAACCAATCGGTTGCCTGATTATAAAATCAAAAGGCACCAATATCCATCCCAAAACGGTGGAAAGAGCTCCACGGAAAAATACCACAATTATTATGAAAACAAGTCCAATAATTCTTTCCTGCTGCAGGATTTTATAGTAAAGGTCGGAAGGTAAAAGGGCTCCGAAGATTTTATACCCGTCAAGCGGTGGTACCGGCAAGAGGTTAAATACAGCAAGCCACATATTTACAACATACAAGCTGCTGAATAACTGCAGGAGCACGAATATTACAGGACTGCTCACCCACGCAAAACCTACGGCAACTGTATAGATAAGGCAATAGAGAAACCAGGAAATTGCGCCTAAGATTATATTGGATAGAGGACCGCTTAGACTGGTAACAACAATACCCTGGCGAGTCGATTTAGCATTAGTAAAACGTGCAGGATTGATTGGAACCGGCTTGGCATAGCCTATTCCAAGTAACAGAAACATTAAAAATCCAAGTGGATCAATATGCTTTACCGGGTTGAGAGTCAATCTTCCACTTAAGGCGGCAGTATCATCTCCCATACGGAATGCAGCATAAGCATGTGACGCTTCGTGCACGGAAATTGATAAACTCAAGACCAGAATCGTTATGAGGACATTTATAATGTCAAAATCACCAAATAAATTTAACAGATTATTACTTCCTTTCGCCGGGACGGATAAATTATAGCACAGCTCATCCGCAACTAAGTGCCCAGATCAGCACCTGCCTTTAAGAATTTAAGGCTCAATCAGATACGAGTCAAGCCCTTCTGAGATTATCTTTTCGCCCTCTGAAGTGACAAAATGCGCTTCTACATTGTCGAAACGTGACAAATATGAATTTATATCATATGCAGGAGTGAGAAATAACGCTGTTGATAAGATGTCTCCCCGGCTGCCATCAGGGCTGATGATAGTTACGGACTTGTAAATATCTCCCGGATAGAGTGTCGCAGGATTGATAATGTGATGATAATCTTTTCCTTCATATTTGTAACTGCGCTCATAGGAACCCGAAGTTGTCACAGTCATATCCTGAACTGAGAGAATTTCGATTACCCCTATCCCCTCATCCTGATCAGGGTTTTTCACACCGACTGACCACTTTGAGTTCTTTAAAGTATTAATGCCGCCGGCGTAGATATTACCACCCAAATCAAGCAGGAAATTCTCTGCTCCGGCAGCTTTAAGATCTTTAACAATAAGGTCCAGAGCATAACCCTTGGCGATTGCTCCTACATCCACAGAGGCCTCAGGGTCAGTGATAATTGCGGTACCTGCAGAACGATCAAGCAGCAGGTCATTAATATCGCAATGAGCAGCAGCAGCTTTCAGAGCTTCCGCTTCCGGAATCCATGTATCGTCAGGATTAGCCAATGAGTATTGACGCGCTTCGTTCCACAGTTTTGTAACCGCGCCCAGCATAAT
The DNA here is from genome assembly GCA_028706195.1 of Eubacteriales bacterium. Taxonomy (GTDB): domain Bacteria; phylum Bacillota; class Clostridia; order Saccharofermentanales; family DTU023; genus DTU032. Next base: position 44 of record JAQWBU010000054.1, on the reverse strand, counting down.
GTTAATCTTTCCTTCAGTCTGTTGCTCAGATCGGAAGAGCACAC
>JAQWBU010000176.1 GCA_028706195.1 Eubacteriales bacterium | reverse complement strand
GGCGAAAAATGATGCAACACGCAGATTATTCTACAGTATCAAAAATGGCGGAATGAAATTCTAGACAATGCTAAGACACAGATTGTCAGCTAAGTTCTTTCGTCGCCTCCAAAAACGTTACGCCAAGGGCTGAAACTGCGGACAATAATGTGTGCCTCGTCCGGCAACGCGGATTTTCTTAATTTCTGAACCACATTCAGAGCAAGGCTTGCCATCCTGTTGGAAAACCCTTAACTGCAGCTGGAAATGGCCGCGGTTGCCAAGTCCGTCCACATAATCGCTGAAACTGGTGCCCTGATGCCCGATACCTGCTGCAATGACCTCGCGCACTTCAGCCTGCAATCTAAGTGCTTCCATCTCAGATAACGATCCGTTCCTACGGGCAGGGTGAATGCCGGCACGAAACAGGGCCTCATCACAGTAGATGTTGCCTACTCCTGCAACAACCTCCTGATTGAGCAGAAGTGATTTAACAGTGCTTTTGGGGCGACGTTTTATCTGAGCGAGGAAGTCTTCTGCTGTCCAGTCTTCTCCCAAAGGCTCAGGTCCCAATCTGGAAAAGCCCGGATCCATACTTTCGCCACCGGGAGGCAGCAGCCACAGCTTGCCGAAACGACGCACATCATTAAAATCCAGATACTTCACAGCCCCCTGCATATCTGACAAGTGGAAGCGCAGGTGTGTGTGCTTGGCAGGCTCCTCATAGTGGTCTTTATACAGTAGTTTACCGGTCATGCGGAAATGGACCATAATGGTAGCGACGTGCCTGGATCTTGACTCATCCATAAGGTCAATCATGAGATACTTGCCGCGCCGTCTCAGAGCAGAAATTATGCTTTTCACAATGGGAACGTCGCCGTATTGAATCACAACATCCGGACAGAATACTTCAAGCCTTTCTACTCTCAAACCGAGCAGAAGCGGGGACAGGCTCTTTCGAATGGTTTCTACTTCCGGAAGTTCAGGCATATGATCCTTTTAAGATACAGGCGCTTCTTCTGACAAAATAGTCAGTCTGGCGATATAGTCGGATTCCACCTGCACAGCCAGGGTGAAGTCGATTCCTTCGCGCTCGCCGCGAATGAGGTAGTCGTTTTCTCGCGCGAACGGGTATTTGATATATAGATAATTAATCGGATCACCTACACTCAAGCCACTTAAGGTCTCATAATCAGTGTAAAAGAGATCGATTTGCTTAATCACTCCATTAAAACTCAGAGCCCCTGTATCAAAAGAGCCAAACGCATCAATGTGTATTCCCGGCCAGGTGACCCGGAAATTCACATCTTCAGCCTGAGTGACTTCGTTGGGATCAATTCCTTCGTCATCAGTCAATATTCTAATATCCAGAGGTATGCCCAAAACAGGCAAAGTCGACGCAGATTGAAGTCTGCGCGTAATACTTTCCAGTCTGAAACTGAGTTCCTCGCTGAGGCGAATTTCTGTGTCGTTCAGGTCCAATAATTGAGGGATTCTTTCACTTACGCTGATCACGGAATTGCTTTCGCGGAAAGAGACAGTTCGATTGCCTGAACCACCGGGCAGATTGCTCTGGACCACTCTGGCACTACCGGGTAACAATTCAACGATGCGATAGGCACGCAATTGTACGGCGCTGAACTCATCATAATATTCAAGCAGCCCTTCGACACGACTCAGAGTTGCCTGTTCGTAACTACTAAGATTAATAAATTGCTGCTGATGTAAGAGATCATAGAGCGCAGCTGAATTCTTCTCTTCCAGAGCACTGAAGTATAAACGAATGTAGTCATAGAGAAAAGATTGCTTAGCCACCCAGTCTGCAGAAAAGTAAGGCATACCATCCTGAGTTTTATTGATACTGATCACAAAGCGATCCTGTCGATTGTTGCTGTCCTGCGTGATGATGTACCAGAAAGAACTCTGATCGGCCTCATCGGACAAAGCCGGCACTGAACGGGAAATGTTCAGACGCATAGCTTCAGTTTCGTCCGCAGTTGCTTCTGAAAATGAAACGACATCATTTTGCAGAACCTGATTCAGAATACGTACATAACTGACAAAGAGAGATATGGAAATCTCACTGCGCTGGCGAGCTGGAATGTGCTGCCAGATCGATTCTATTTTATCGGTATTATCCATAGCCAGAATCAGGGTGCGCACACTTTCAACCTCGTTCAGGTAGACGCCGTTCTCCGGCTTAATGAATAATTCTTCTTCCTGAGCCGGCCTGTCTGAAGGGTTGAGCTCAAGCAGGCTACAAGCGCTGAGCAGGAAAAAAGACACAAGGAAAGCCAAAATCAGCATCAGACTGATACGGCAATTCCGGCTGAGATGTCGCGGTCTATTGCGGGACATCATTGTTTTCTGCCCTTCCATAATCTTTTAACTTCGCGCGCAGTCGCTGAATAGCATTATCTACGCTTTTGGTGCTGCGTCCCAGACTTCTGGCTATCTCCCGATAGCTCAGACCCAGACGCAAACCGGTAACCACATCGAGCTCCAGTTCACTAAGGTTATTTTGCATGAAAGCGAGAAAGGCTTCAAGCTGTTCAGAAGATATTACTTCCTGATCCGGCGCAGGAGCATCATC
>JAQWBU010000175.1 GCA_028706195.1 Eubacteriales bacterium | reverse complement strand
TACTGGATAAGCAGTATGGCGCACCCGTAATCACCAACGACGGCGTGACTATCGCACGTGAGATTGAGCTGGAAGACCGTTTTGAAAACATGGGCGCACAGTTAGTTAAAGAAGTAGCTACCAAAACCCAGGACGTCGCAGGCGACGGCACAACAACAGCAACAGTTCTGGCCCAGGCAATGGTTCACGAAGGTATGCGCAACATAGCTGCCGGAGCTAACCCGATTATCCTCAAGCAGGGTATTGATATGGCAGTTGACAAAGCTGTTGAACAGATTGGTAAAAACAGCAAGGAAGTTCAGGGCAAACAGGATATTTCACGTGTCGCCTCTATTTCCGCAAACGATCCTCTGATTGGTGAAGAAATCGCCAATGCTATGGAAAGCGTTACAACCGACGGAGTAATAACTGTTGAAGAATCCCAGACCATGGGTACTGAACTTGAAGTAGTCGAAGGTATGCAATTTGATCGTGGTTATATCTCCGCTTACATGGTCACCGATACCAGCAAAATGGAAGTCTCCTACAATGATCCCTACATTTTGCTGACAGATAAGAAAATTTCTAATGTTCAGGAAATTCTCCCTCTTCTGGAACAAATCGTTCAATCCGGCAGCAGCCTGATTATCATTGCTGAAGATGTCGAGGGCGAAGCTCTCTCAACCATCATTCTCAATAAATTGCGCGGTACATTCAACTGTGCGGCCGTCAAAGCCCCCGGCTTCGGTGACCGCAGAAAAGAAATGCTGCAGGACATCGCTATTTTAACCGGTGGCCGTGTTGTTTCATCAGATCTCGGCATGGAGCTCAAAGATGTTCAGATGACTGATCTCGGACGTGCTCGTCAGGTGAAAATCAATAAAGAAAATACAATTATCGTTGATGGCGGTGGCGACAAGAAACAGCTCGAGGACCGTGTTGCCTTGCTAAGACGTCAGATTACTGAAACTGATTCTGATTTTGATCGTGAGAAGCTGCAGGAGCGTCTGGCCAAATTGTCCGGCGGCGTCGCAGTTATCAAAGTTGGCGCAGCTACCGAAGTTGAAATGAAAGAGAAGAAGAACCGTATTGAAGACGCTCTTTCAGCAACAAGAGCAGCAGTTGAAGAAGGTATAGTAGCCGGCGGAGGCGCAGCATTTATTGATGTGCTGCCCGAAGTCGCAGCTCTGATGGAAGAGACTCAAGGCGATGTGCGCACAGGTATCTCCATAGTGCTGCGTTCGCTGGAAGAGCCCGTTCGTCAGATCGCAGTTAATGCCGGTCTGGACGGTGGTGTAGTAGCTGAGAAAGTTAAAGCATCCGATAAAGGTTATGGCTTTGATGTAATTTCAGAAGAAATTGTTGATATGGTTGATAAGGGCATTGTTGACCCGGCCAAGGTTACTCGTTCCGCTCTGCAGAATGCAGCCTCCATTGCCTCAACTCTCCTGACAACAGAAGCTGTTGTAGCGAATATTCCTGAGCCCGAGCCCGCCATGAACCCCGGCGCTCAAGGCATGTACTAATTTAATCGCTAGATAGCATTTTACTGCATAAAAATTTATTCCCCTGCAAGTTCTCCTAAGCTTGCAGGGGATTTTTTATGTCTGAATAATGAAACAGCAAATTTATACTGCTTTTGATAGCCCTATTTGCTAGAATGTGGATATCATAAATAAGGAAGTGGTTCGTATAAAAGATTTTTTTAAAAGATTTAAAGTGGCCTGGTCCGATCATCGGCGCGAGCCGCTGCGTTTTCCCGGCCTGCGTATTATTAAAACATCGCTGGCTGTGTTTGTGGTTTTGATGCTGTATCTGCTGCTGCCGGAAACTTCAAATGCAACCACAGCAGCCATCGCAGCCATCATCGCCATGAGAAGCAGCATCAGAGACAGCTATGTGGCAGCCTTTATTCGCTTGCAATCAACCTTTGTCGGCGCGGTTTTCGGACTGATAATACTTCAGCTGAAGGAAATGACGAAGCTGGAGTATGATAGCTTGCCATACAATCTGCTGCTGGCCCTCTTTGTCCTCTTAGTGATGTGGATCAGTGTATCCTTTCTCAGATCTGACGGAGCAGTGCTGGGCTCAATTGTGTTATTGGTAATTGCTATCGGCCCGATTCTGGATATGTCCCCGCTCCAGGCAGCGATCACACGTTTTCTAGATACTTTGATCGGTGTTGTCGTCGCTCTGCTGGTGAATCGAGTTCTACCTCTGCCCCAAACAGAGGAGGATAAAGAGCAGCATAATGCCTGAATACTCAGAAGAGAAAAGCAAAGAACATAATCTTGAAAAAAGGCCATTTTTGATCTGGTACGGACTTGCGTGGTTTTCGCTTTTATTGGCGTTAGCCTTCGTCTTACGCCTCCCGGTGCGAAATGCAAACTCTGAAGTTCAGATACAAAAGGGGTTAAGCCAACGAAGCAGCTTTGATCTGATGAATACCGACCCACGTTCATATCTTGGTATGGGAACATATTTAGCGCGTTTAGAAGAAGGCAGCGTGATCTTTCAGGATGTATTGGGTCAAGTACAGCAAACCTACGAAATACCTTTCTTAGAAGCGGAAATTTCCAGCTCAGGCGGCAATCTGTTTATCAGATCCGACCTGTCTTCCAACTTGATTATGTTTCGTCC
>JAQWBU010000174.1 GCA_028706195.1 Eubacteriales bacterium | reverse complement strand
GTCTGGATGACCATGAGTAACGGTAAGGTTGTCCGTAAAGATGGCGAGCTGCAGGGCATCGATGAAGTTGAAATGCGTAAAAGAGCACAAGACTATGTTGCTGACGTTTATGCTGACATCGATACCGGAGGAGAAGCCCGATAGAAATTATTTGTAAATTTAATCTTAACTACAGGCGCCGCAGTTAACTGCGGCGCCTGTTATATTTCCTAAATAATCTAGTTGATTTTTGGCATAAAGAAACCCCTCAAGCAGATTATCAACTTGAGGGGTTCAGTTTATGCAGTGCTCGTATTAAACGGCTTGATTAGCAATAGATTCCGTCACCAGGCATCGGGATACCAAGGCTTTCAGCGTAATCGCGCATTTCAAAATAAAGGGCTTTATAGTCCTCGTTGCACTCTAATGTCTTAATATTATAAAGGTCGCGGAAAGATTGACCCTTCGGAGGATCATTGAGTTCTGCCTCATACTGAGGAATGACCTCTTTACAAATCTCATTCATGTCGGAAAGGCTCACACCCGCTGCGCCCTTGAAGACTGATGCGCCATACCAGCACTCGATAGGTGTCAAGTGATTCTTAGCAGAGCCGCCAGCTGAACGAGGAGCAATGGTGAAGGCCTGACCAGAAGCTGAGTTCGCGCCTAAGCCTACGATTGACTCGAGGAAGAACATTTTAGTATTCGGTCCTGAAACCTGATTAATGGTTTTCATCAGGGGAATATCCATGTTGCGTGCAAAGGCCTGCGTAGCCATTGTTTGTGTCCAAACTCCGTATGAACCGCAGTTTCCGCCGTAACGCAAGTCGTAGCTTGGGGATCCGGGCAGATATGCTCCGCAAATAGGATACTGCAGGAGGTCGGTCGCAATTGAAGCAATCGCTGTGGTCTCAGGTCCACCTGTATAACCACCTATCATTGTCGGAGATTCACTGCGGACATAGCCGCCCTGTTCATAGGCAACAAAGCATTTGTGGAATGTCGTATAGTTGATCTTCATGAAGGCAGGGTTCAGGCAGAGTGCTATTTGTGGTTGATCAAACAAATTAAATGAGGATAAGAAACCAAAGTGTGTACTACTGCTGGAAACAAGAGCGTTACCCATTCCTGCGCGTCCAGCCAGCCACTGAGCGTGCTTACGCAAGTGTGACTCATATATGCCGGCAAAAGTTTCATAAGGGGTATCGGCCAATAGGGGTCTGCCCATGACTGTGTCCAGTGAAGGACCTTCCTGGAAGTCAATCAGAGGGCTGCTGACGATGCCTTGTACCAGAGGTACATAGAGATCTTCATCCATCTGGATGGAAAGCGGAGCGGTGTAAATAGGTGCAACACCATCAGAAGGTTTACGGCTTCTGACAAGTCTGGCTTCTTTACCTTTGCCGATTGTGAATTCGCTCGGGGCTTTTTTGAGCTCACGTTTCAGCTCATCTTCGTCTACTTTAATAATTGATTCTGTATCGTGACAGTAGAAACCAAGCTCCAGGGCTGCTTCCCAACCAGCCTTAAAGAATGCATCTGCTAATTCAGGATCTGTGTTTACAGGGTTAGACGGATCACAGGTTCCTAAGAGATCATACTTCTTTGCAATTTCCTTCAGTGTACGCGGGAGGATCTTTCTGTCCCAGTCTGCCTCAGTAACGCGAGGCGCTGTACGAGCTTTATCCAGCGAGTTTAGGATTTTTGTGTGCATATTATTGATAGCGGTCATGTTTTATTCACTCCTTATTTTGGATGTTTTATCGTTAATAAATATAAATTCTTTTCGAACTTACGCTTATACTTTACTGACTAAAGCTTCACCAGGTTTTTTTCCTGCTTCGACGATTGCATCTGCCATTTGCACTGCTAATTGAGCAGATCTGGAATAACCATCTGCCCCGATTTGTCCTGCATATTCGGCTGAGATCGGACCACCACCGACTACAACAAAAAACTCATCGCGTTTGTTTTCGCTTTTTAGTCTATTGATCAGTTCTTCCATGTAGTATTGTGAGGTTGTCAATAATGCTGAAATCGCAATAATATCTGCTTTTTCGGCTCTGGCAACTTCGAGATACTTGTTTGTAGGGACATCTACGCCTAAATCAACAACGTCGTATCCATGAGTGGCAAGCTGCGTTCCAACCAGGCTCTTGCCTATATCATGCAAGTCTCCCTTAGCGGTACCGATAATGACTTTGCCTTTAAATGCGCTTGAACCTGCGTCCATATAAGGAGTAACCGCATTTATAACGGCTTTCATTGCGTCTCCACCGAGCATAACTTCCGGTAGAAACACCTCTAATCTGTCAAATTCCTCACCCAGTTGATCGAGTGCAGCGACACCGCCCTTGTCAATGATGTCAGTAGGACTTATTCCGGCTTTGATAGCTTCTTCCGCAAGCTTTACAGCCTCCTCATCCTCGCCTTCATAAACGGCTTCCCTAATTTTCAATAAGATATCTTCTGCCATGGTACATTCAACCTTTCCTTTTCTTCTTTCGCTATGGATAGCTTAAAATAGTACTCTCCAGCAACAAGAGTCTTAGATAAGTATTCTATCCACATTTGTTATTGTGAACATTAACTAAACTGTATGCGATTATAGATTGATTGATCAATTATTGTCAATCGGCTTTTAG
>JAQWBU010000173.1 GCA_028706195.1 Eubacteriales bacterium | reverse complement strand
CAAAATTGCTATAGCTGCCTTTGAATCTCAATACGATTTTTTTTACAATTCCTGTATATTTTAACACAATTTCGTTTCTGGCTTCATTGGTTTTGTTCGCCTTATACGATTTCCATTGTTCAATATAATCTCTCTCATCATATTTCTCAGCAGGTTCCATTCTTCCACCTCTTTTCCGCATCGCTATTTATGCTGACATCTAACTCTATTCTTTTGCGTGTATGACCCCAATTCCTTGAATTTGTATATTTGCGTCGATCTCGTTAAACGATAATACGGTTAAATTGGGGAGAAACTGATCCATCAGTCTTTTAAAATAGATTCGGACAACGGGCGATGTCAGAACAATGGGTTGGTGAACCAATTCCTTTAACTTTTCAATTTGCTCCGTTACCCCTTCCACAATCTTTTGGACAGCCTGAGGCTCAATGGCTAAAAATGTCCCATAATCACTTTTTTTTGTAGAATTTAAAATCGTATTCTCAATTCCCTGATCAAGAGTGATCACCTGTATGCTGTTGCCGTCCGTATACTTTCTGGTAATTGTTCTTTTTAGTTTTTGTCGGACATATTCCGTAAGCATATCCGTATCCTTTATCGTTGTTCCCCTCTCCCCCAATGTCTCCAGGATGCCCTCCATATCACGAATCGGAATTCCTTCCTTCAATAAATTTATCAATATTTTCTGAAGGTCTGCAATGGAGATAATACCGGGAATGACATCCTCAACGATAGCCGGATTCACCTTGGTAACATTTTGAAGAAGTACGTTGATATCCTGTCTGCTTACCAGCTCATGAATATGCTTCTTAATCACCTCTGACATATGTGTTACAATGACCGAAAGAGAATCGATCACCGTATAGCCATAAATCTCCGCCATCTCTCTCTCACTCTCAGTGATCCATTTGCCCGCAATTTCATATGCCGGTTCCACCGTATCGATGCCCTCAATCGGTCCGGTGCTGTCGCCCGGATCCAAAGCTAAATAGTAATCGACAAGAACTTCACTTTTTGCAACCTCTTCTCCTTTTATCTTGATCAAATACTGGTTTGGGTTAATGAGTCCATTATCCCGAAGTCTTACAGTCGGTACAACCACTCCCATATCTAAGGCAAACTGCTTTCTGAATATAATGATCCTATCGATGAAGCTCCCTCCGCTTCCCTCATCCACCAGAGGGAGCAGAGAGTATCCGAATTCCATCTCAATAGGCTCAACCCCAAGTAAGTTATATACATTATCAATGTTTCGGTAATAATTTGCTTCATTATTATCCTTACTGCTCAATTCGCTCATCTCATCCCTATCTTCCTTTTGTTTGCGTACCTCTGCTGTCTTCAGGAGCGCGTATCCAAGTATGATCAATATGATGCCAAGCAGTGCGATCTGAATGATAGGTGCTCCTGGGATGAAGCACATTGCCATAATGACCAGACCTGAGATCAATAAAACATTTGGCTGGGAAAGAAACTGTTTTTTGACATCCTCGTTTAAATTGCCCTCTGAAGCAGCTCTGGTAACGATCATTCCGGTTGCAGTGGAAATCATCAGCGCAGGGATCTGACTGACAAGTCCGTCACCAACCGTTGCGATGGTGTATACGGACAGCACCTGTGTAAAGTCCATACCGCCTTGAATCATACCAATGATCGTTCCTGCGATCAGATTAACCATAGCAATGATGATGGATGCGATCGCATCTCCCTTTACCAGCTTGGTAGCTCCATCCATTGCCCCATAAAATTCCGCTTCCCGCTGGATATTTTTTCTCCTGTCCTTCGCATCTTGTTCATTGATCAGCCCGGAGCTAAGGTCGGCATCTATGGCCATCTGCTTGCCCGGCATCGCATCCAGGGTAAATCTTGCGGCAACCTCTGCAATTCGTTCAGCACCCTTTGTTATCACAATGAACTGCACAATCACAATGATTATAAAAACAATAAAACCTACAATGGCATTTCCGCCCAGCACAAAGGTTCCGAAGGTTTGAATGACCTGCCCTGCCTGTCCGCCATTTGAAAGGATCAGCCTGGTTGACGATATGTTGAGCGCCAGTCGCAGCAGTGTCGTAATAAGCAGCAGTGACGGAAAAATTGAAAATTCTAAAGGCCCTCCTATAAACATTGTTGTAAGCAAAATAATCAAAGAAATCGAAATGCTCATAATGAACATAAAATCTAAGAAAAAAGGAGGCAACGGTATGATAATCAATGCGATTATCATGATTACGAAAACTGCTGCTAAATTTTTTAAAATTCTCATTGCTGCTTTTTATCCTTATCCTTATTGCTGTAAACCCAAGCCATTATCTCTGCAACAGCCTGATAAAACTCTCCCGGTATGTAGCTGTTCACTTCGACCATTTCATACAAGCCCTTTGCAAGGGGTTTGTTTTCTGTAATGAGCACTTTATTTCTTTCGCCAATCTCGATGATCCGTTTTGCCATATAGTCCTGACCTTTAGCCAAAACAATCGGGGCAAAATCCTTTTCAATGTCATATTTTAAGGCAACTGCATAATGCGTTGGATTCCTGATTATGACATCCGCATAAGGCACTTGCTGGATCATCCTGTTCATACTCATTTTCCGCTGTTTTTCTTTTATTTTTCCTTTAATAAACG
>JAQWBU010000053.1 GCA_028706195.1 Eubacteriales bacterium | reverse complement strand
ACATAGCCGCCGACTACCCCTTTATTCGTAAATTGCTGCTGCGTGACGAAAACGGGAATGTCTATGGTGCTTGCCACGTAAGTTAAATAGCGGGAAGGAATAAAGGACTCTCCGTCGATATCCGTCAGCCAGCGGGAAAAGAGCACGGCCGACCGGGGCGGAGCGTTTCGGAGAGTGCTTAGCATGTCGGCGTTGTTTCTGCGGTTCATATAAACGAAGGTCACTTTATCTTTAAAAACCTCAGCCTCTTCCTTGGCCAGAGTAAGCAGGTTTTGCTCTTCATATGAGTTACCGAGAACAACATATATATTCTCCGTGTCTGGCAGAAGATCCAGTATCAATTGGTAGTTTTCCGCGAACGAATCCTGTCCCGGCAACAAATAATGATCGGTAAAGTGGTCAATGGGAATAGTTGATTTCCCCGCATATCCGGGAGCGCAGGCCACGATGGGAATATCCCCGAATAAATGATCCTTGTGTTTCAAAAGCCAATCCGACACTCCGTCGGAAGCTACCACAATATCGGGCTGCCAATTCGAATGCTTCATTTTATAAGCAAAAAGCTCCACAGCCTTTTCTAAATAAACAGCATCATGTGGCATCTGGTCAATTTCGAGATATTCGTAAGAAAAATTATAGAAATAGCGCGCGTCCGCTTCAAAGCTTTCACGCAAACCTTGATTAAATAAATCCTGATAGGCATGCTCCGCTGAGTATTGATGTATCACGAGGACATTTCTTTCGGGAATAATTGTCAACTCTTCGGTGAAAGCTGATACAAGCTGAGAAAAGACAAAAGACAGCATAAGTGCAACGACTATAGTCAAAGAATGTTTAAATCTGAACACTTTTCGCATAGAAGCACTCCTGAAAAAGATCTACTCTTAACAGCAGAAAGCAAATTTTACATAATTATTACTATATATTTATTAAAACAATATATATTTGATTTAATCAGTAGATATCATACTCTTTATGTCTTGGATCTGTCTAGCAAACTCAGTTATCCGGAAATGCAATATCAAATAAGAGATAACACCCTCCAAATGTTACCCTGATGACAAATCAAATAAAAAAACTTCTGCTATTCATGTTATTGTTTAATAAAGTAAACAGTAGCTTAGAGCTGCTTGATGATCTGTTCACTTGTTAAGAGGAGATAAGAGAAATTAATAATTTACTTCAGTCACGTCTGATGAGGTCTAACTATTTTCGATTGTTCATCGTTGCCGCTCTGGTGATTTTTGTTGTTCTGCTCACATATTTTACCGGCGGAGTCACCAAATCATATCCACACCTTATTTACATACCTATTATTTTGGCCGCGCTCTTCTGGCAGGTTAAAGGCGGCGTGATTGTAGCTCTGGCAGCGGGCTTATTATTAGGTCCGATGATGCCCGTTGATGTCGCCGCAGGCGTTCCTCAGACCCTTGTTAACTGGATAACACGATTATCCATTTTCGTCCTGGTCGCTTTTGTCAGCGGTTTTTCCATTAAGGAACTAAACAAATCACATGAAAGGGCGCTGGAGCAGAACTTGATCAGCCCGACCACCGGTGCTTACACAAGTACCAAACTGCATCAGAACCTAGAAGAGAAAATTGGACGGAGAGAACACTTCTCCCTGGTTTCGATCAAGTTAATTAATATCGAGCAAATAAGTAAATACACTGAACACAATGCGGCGCTAAAGCTTGTGCAAGCTTTAATTGATGACCTCGCCGAGGCCTTCGGAAGGGATGAAATTTATACGTCGGGCTACAGTGAGATTGACCTCATCTTGTCCAGCGATCCGGCTGAGATCGAAAGATTAAAAGAAATTGTTAAGCGCCATTCTTCCGAACTGAAGATAAAGGAATTCACCTTCCAATTATATTCTCATATTGGGATATTTCAGTACCGCGGCAGCGACACAAGTCCTGTCAGTGTCTATGGGAAAGCGCGCATTGCCTGGGAACAGGGAGATAATCAAAAAAGCGGCATTTACTTTTATGACGAGAAATTTGATCAGGAAAGAAAATTCCTGCTCGAGGTTTCCGGTTCCTTGTCCGATGCGATTCGGAACGATGACTTCTATCTGGTCTATCAGCCTCAGATCAGCCTCGCCGGCAAGCAGATCGTTAGTATTGAAACTCTGGCACGCAGGGACAGAAAAGGCAAACAAGCTGTCGGGCCGGCTGTCTTCATTCCATTGGCAGAAGATTTAGGCCTCATGCCTGACATTACAGATATCGTGCTTGCAAAGGCCAGAGAGCAAATCACTGTCTGGCGCGACCAAGGTTTGTCTCTTGACGTATCGATAAATTTCACAGCCAACGAACTTCTGGAAGATAAATGTATTCAGAAGATAAAGGAATTATCTGAAATTCAAAAGGATAATTCTGCAGATCTGATTATTGAAATTACTGAGCGCATCATTTCAGAGCGACCTGAGCAAATTAAGTCGCAGGCCATTAAGCTGAGAGCTGAAGGAGTAAAGATTTCGATCGATGACTTTGGCACCGGCTTCAACTCACTCTCCCGCATATCTCACCTGCCATTTGATCAAATAAAACTGGACAAATATTTCATCGACAATCTCGCTGACCCGCAAACAAAAGATTTGGTGGATAATATAATTAAATACGCCCACAAAACCGATAGAAGCGTTGTGGCCGAAGGTGTTGAGACAAAAGAGCAGCTGGAAATTCTCATAAGTCTCGGCTGCGATATCGTTCAGGGATTTTATTTCTCCAAACCACTTAGTGCAGAGAAGTTCGAAGAATTTCTTCACGAATTTTTAACAAAATAGGATAAAATACATATAAGAAATATTTGAAGCCGCGCTATATGCTTTTTTCTTATTAAAAATTCCTGAATAACAGGGATGGTTTAACTTGCTGCAGGGAGCTGCTTGGATGGAGCGGATGGAAGACAAACACAAATATCTGACTGACTCATTTCAGGCCGCCTTTGGCGACGATGAACTCTCCGCACGTGTAATTGAAAATCTCCCTTTTCCCATTCAGATCTTCGACCCTCAAGGCACTTCCGTCATGGTGAATCGCGCCTTTCTTGAGGAATTCAAAATTAAGAGTGTCGATGATGTTGTGGGCAAATTCAACATTCTGCAAGATCCCTTAGCATCTGAGTATATCGACGAGATCAGGCCCGCTTTTGCCGGTGAGTCAAGTCACATCTTGAACGTCAAAGTTCCCACCCTAAATATAGCCGAGCGTCATGGATACGATTCACTCGATGCCTACGCAATTTATCAGGATATTTCCTGTTTCCCGATTTTTAATAATGAGAAAAAACTGAGCTATGTCGTAATTGTCATGATTAACCGGCGGGTTTACCGTGACAGGCAGGAAATCGCGCGGGCCAAGGAATATATGGAGAACAACTGGCTGGAGCGCTTCGATGCCGCCAAAGTGGCGGAGGCGGCAGGACTCAGTCTGGCGCATTTTGCCAGACTTTTCCGCAGATATACGGGAATTACTGCCCACGATTATTACATCAAGATCAAGATAGATAAGCTGAAGGAAAAGCTTGAGGATGAGAATCTTTCAATCACGCAGGCATTTGCCGCCTGCAACGTAGATTACTGCGGGCACCATGCCCGGGTCTTTAAAGAAAAAGTCGGCCTCAGTCCTTCTGCTTATCGCAGAGAAGTCAGCGAAGGTTTTGATCGCAAATAACATTTCAATCTCAGAACTACTACTTTATCTTCTATAAATGATCTTATTCTTACCTATATGAGCAAGATTTGTCCTATTAAACCCTGTCGGAAATTTCTACTATTTAAATGAATTAGTGGAGGGGAGGTGCCTCCATGCCTGAAGACAGGATAGAAAAACTGCTGCTTGAAATAATCGACTTGCAGAAATATTTGAGAAGCGAAGTCAAGAGGCAGGATGAACTGATCAGACGCTTTCAAGTCCTTACTGCTCACGACGGCATGTTTTCACAAATCATTGACCAATTTCCCTGGCCCCTCGCTGTTTTTGCAAAAAACGGTGAGCTTGTGTCTGTGAATCAGGCCTTTGAATCTGAAACCGGCATCGCTATGAGAGAATTGAAGGGAAGTCGCATCAGCATTTTATCGGAGAATTGCGTTGATGCCCGGCTGCCGGTAGCTGTGCGAGAAGTTTTTTCCGGAAAGAGGACGGAGATTGAAATGCCGCTTTATCCCTGCACATTGTTTTTGTCCCGGGAAGAGACTTTCGCGCAGCGGGAACTTGAGAAAATCATTGTCTTTCCTTTGCCGGGAGACGGTGAACTTATCGACTATGGAGTAATTATTTTTATTGACTGAGTTCAGGTATGGGAACCAGTGTGACCATGGTAACTTTGGCACTTGCATTAGGCCCGTGAAAGTCTACGCTTGTATATAAGAAGATCGTAATTATGAAAGATAACAAAACATTAGTTTTGAAAATAAAGGAGTGAAGCTATGAAGAAAGTATTTGCACTAATCATGGTTCTGGCGCTGAGCTTAATGCTTCTGGTAAGCTGCGGCGGAACCGAAGCACCAGAACCGGGAAAAGAAACTACAAAGGCTCCGGAAGTGACAGCTGTTCCGGGTACTGAGGAGCCCGGGGAAGAACCCACGGAGCCCGGTGGAGAAGAACCCGAACCTACATCGCCCGGTGTTCCTTCAGGAAACCTGGCCGCCTGGGAAGCCTACACCGCTTACTCAGAACAGAAAAGTGAACTGTTGAATCAGGTAATGGAAGCCATGGGTCAGAATGAAGACCTGGGTTTAGAAGTGTTAAATTTGATGGGTGTAGCAATGATTGAACTCATGATGCTGCCTGCGGCCGTGCTAGGCCAAGGTGAAGAAGTAGCTGCTGTGGCTTTGGGCATTTTGGGAAATCAGAACGTAAAATATTCGGAAAACGGCAACAGCTATGAAGTCAAATGGGAAGACGAAGAAGGTTCAGTTTACAATTTTACCTCAACATATGATCCGGCCAAACAAGCCATGTCAAGCGAGATTTTCACTGAAGGCGAAGAAGACAGCCGCGTGTTATATGACTTCACCCGCACATCGTACGGATTCTTCGCTCAGGTTTTCACCAGTGATGAAAGCGGGGCTTTCGCCAGCGTAACTCAAATTTCCGTTGACGCGAAGGGGGGCGTAATCGGTTTGTCCGAAACAGATATTCAACGGACTCCCCTGACGGGCAATGAGTCCAGAGATTTACCCAAGTCACTGACGCAGTGGTATGAAGTCGTCGGAACGAAATTTTACGCCCTTGCTTCAGATGGAACATCTTATTCTTACGAATTCGTGCCCGCGACAGATTAAGTTCTTAAGCACGGCGCTCTCTAAAGCGCAACTATGGTCAGCAGACTAAGCTGATCGAGGAAGATCCTTGAAAGTAGGGTAGCTCTATGAAAAAAAGACTAGCTATATTGGTTCTTGCTTTTCTATTGGTTTTCACACTGATACCTGCTGTGGCCACAGCAGCACCAATAGATACCCGCACCCTGGCCACAATCAACAAGCCCGGCGTGGTCCTGGTTTACACTACCTGGACCGCGGATGTCACCTGGTACGAATTTGCCTTTGACGACAGTCTGGAAACTGATCTTGCCGCTGAGATTGAAAGAATGATTGCAGCCGGCGAGATCGGAACAAGTGATCAGGAAATGTATCAGGCCATGGTCTATCTGATGATTAATTATCTGGAATACTACGCCTTCACGACCGGTAATGTGACTACGGAAAACGTGAGCACCGGAGCTGTGGGCACAGGATTTATTGTGACGCCTGACGGCTACATGCTGACTAATGCCCACGTAGTATCTACCGACGAGGAAGCAACCTATTCATCGTTCGCCTGGACAGCATTGGAAGACTATGCCGTTCAAGCGACGGATTCCTTCATGGAAGAAATGCGTCGCTCCGGCTATCAGATGTCGCAGGAAGAATGGGACGGCATGGCAAACGCCTGGCTCCGACTTTTTGCTCAGAGTATGGAAGTTGACAACCTGCAGACTTCCTATCAGGTTTTCATCGGTAATGTAACACCCGGCAGTGACATTTCCGCCAAAGGCGAGCCGGTTGAAGTGCGCAAGATGGGTGAGCCGATTCCGGGAAAAGATATTGCAGTTCTAAAAATGGACGGCAGTAATTTGCCTACCGTTACTTTGGGCGACGATAGCAAAATGAGTACCGGAGATCAGGTCTACGCCATGGGTTTCCCGGCCAGCGCGACCTTGTCCGAGGCGCTAAATATCACTCAGGCGATTCAGGAACCGACCCTGACGCAGGGTATTCTGAGTGCGAAAAAGGAGATGTACGGCGGCTGGTCCATTTTCCAGACTGACGCCGATATTCATGGCGGCAACTCAGGCGGTCCACTCTTTAATGATGCCGGAGAAGTCATAGCTATCAATACCTTTAATATGGTTGACGGGGGCGGAGATATCTCCGGCCTGAACTTTGCCATACCGATCAGCTATGCGAAGGAGTTTTTGAATGAGCTTAATATCACTCCCAGTGAAAGCAATTTCACTTCGGATTTCAAACGGGCCATGGATCTATATGACAACGGTGATTACAATGGCACGGTAGAACTGCTGCGCAATATTAATGACTCCAACCCCGGCTTCCCCGTAGTTCAGGAGCTGCTGGCTGATGCGCGCGAGATGGCAGATGCGAATCCTACAGCTGCGCCCACCGAGCCCACCGAACCTGCTGAATCCGAAGAAAGCACAACTCCTCTGGTTCCGGGAACAAACGATGATGAAAACAAGTTTCTGGGTCTGGGCACAACCTTTTACATTGTGGCAGCTGCTCTCTTAGTGATTATCGTTGTGGTCGTAATTTTGCTGCTCACGCGCAAGAAAAAGCCGAATCCGCCGCAGGGGCCGCCGCCTTATCAGCAGGGTCCGCCGCCGCAGGGGCCGCCGTCTTTTCAGCAAGGTGTGCAGCCACAGCAACCTGCCTATCAGCCGCAGCAACAGTCGCCTCCGCCCACTTCGCAGCAATACACTGTTCCGGTTCCTCCTGTAGCAGCTCCTCCGCCTGAAATAGCTCAGGCCACAGAAGAGGTGCCGCCGGAAACGAGAGAAGCAAGCCACGCGCCGAAGTTTTGTGAGCAGTGCGGCGCCGGAATAAGCCAAGACTCCAAGTTCTGTAAGGAATGCGGCGCTCCGACCCAGACAGCATTATAGGGATTTGTGCCTTGCATAGAAGTGTGCCTGCATAGAAGAGTACCTGGCACCTAAGTATGCAGATGAATCAAAGTGTGCCTGGCACCAAAGTATGCACCGAACTATGCGATAAAGCTGTAAGTAAAGAGGTTTCGTGACTAGTGCGCGGGACCTCTTTTCATGTAATATAGAGAGGTATGAATTTATAATTCTAAAGGAGCTTAGTGTGGATCAAAGAAGATTAATTGCGTACTTTTCGGCTAGCGGGACGACAAAGGCTGTAGCGAAGGATCTGGCTTCAAGGCTGGAAGCTGATCTCCATGAGATCAATCCCGCTGTGCCCTACTCGAAGGATGATCTGGACTGGAATAATCCGGAAAGTCGCAGCAGTATCGAGATGCATGACAACAATTCTCGGCCTGCCATCGCCGAATGCACATTGGATCTTTCCGTCTATGACACTGTATTTCTTGGTTTTCCAATTTGGTGGCATGTAGCTTCGAGAATAATCAACTCATTTTTGGAGCAATATGATTTTTCCGATAAAAAAATAGTACTCTTTGCTACTTCCGGAGGCAGTGGTTTCGGTGAGGCAGTTGCCGGCCTGAAAGCTAGCGTCTCTGAAAGCTGCGAAATTCAGGAAGGCAGGGTGATCAGCCCCTGGATCACAGATAGCGGACTTGAAGAATGGGTTGAAGAGCTGAAGGCTTAACTGAAGCTATACAGTCTTCTACAGGCTTTCCCATTCCCGCCGCAGGATGCCGAAGATCAGATCATCCGCAAATTCGCCTTTTTTAAAAACCGATTCACGGCGGCGCCCTTCCAGCGTAAAACCCATACTGCTGAAGAGTTTTTGCGAACGCGGATTAAAGGAAAAGACTTCTGCCTCCACTCTGTTCAGGTGAAGCTCTTCAAAGCAGTATCTCAATAATTCACCGACGACCTCTTTGCCATAACCCTTGCCCCATTCAGTTTTATCGCCGATGGTGATCCCCAGCTTGCAGTCCAGATTGTAGTAATCGAGTTCTGCGAGTGAGCAGAAACCGATCAGTGCGTCGTCGCACGCTTTGTGAATTGCCAGGCGGATGATTCTGCTGTCATTGCTGTTAATCACCCGGTCCAGGTACCTTTGTGTAAGATCCGGAGGAACATATGTGAAAGGGTCATCATCGTTGAAATAAATTAGCTCAGGATCGTTTTCCCACTCATTCATTTTATTCAGGTTATCCATAGTATGTGGCTTCAATATTAAGCGCTCAGTAGTTAAAATCTTCATCTCTGTCCTTTGGCCTTTTGCATATTTTCCTTAACGCGAAAGCGCACAATTTTATCAATCAGAGCGTAAGGTATAGGCTGATCAAGAGGAAAATGAATGGAACCTTTTGCTTTTTTATAGGGAGCCAGTTCTTCTTCAAAAGGCACCATAGCACTAGGTGTGGGATAGAAGCCGATGTGATTTTTGAAAGCTCCGAAATGAACGAGATTTCCCTGCAAATAAAAGGTAGGCAAACCGTAACTGATCTTTTCTCTAGCCTCTGGCGCTGCCTGCTGAATCGTGTCGCGTATCTTTTGAAGGATTTCCTGAATCTCATCCGGATACAGTGCGATGTATTCGGATATATTTTGCGGACTGTCATCGATTTTATCCATGTAATTTCTCCTTATAGCTCGATCTCACCGGGAGTGTACTCCCGCCGTAGCTTGTATGCCAATCAAACATCGCTGATGCTCGTTCTCTTGGGCAAGCATGACAGGGGTAACTCCAGCAGTTCGATCATTGCTAACGCTTGATCTCACTGGGAGTGTACTCCCACCCCTCGTCGCCACTGTAGATCATCAATTTGGACATGCCGCCGTCAACGACCAGGTTTTCGCCGGTGATGAAACTATTGCGCTCGTCGCACAAAAACATGACTGCGCTCGCTATATCCAGCGGATCACCGACTCGCTTCGCCGGATGCTGGGCTGTGTCGGCGGCAGAATAGTGAGCCTCGTAAGACTCGTCATGATAGCTGCCGGTATCTATCCATCCGGGGGCGACGGAATTGACGCGGACTTTTCCTGCCAGACTGACGGCCAAAGCATGCGTCAGCGCGCTGATGGCGCCCTTGGCCGCCGTGTAAGATTCAGTATTGGCCTGTGACATATGAGCTCGTGTTGACGTCATGTTGACAATAGCTGCACCTTCTCTGAAGTAGGGTGAAAACAGTTGAGCAAGCATGTACGGAGCGGTCACGCCCATGCGCAGAGCCAGATTGAAATCGTTATAGCTGCAGGGAGTGTGTATCCCGCCTTTGCTGAAGAAGGCGTTGTTAATTAGAATGTCGACGTGCCCGAATTTCTCAATGACGCTATCAGCGAAAAGCCTCAGAGTTTCTTCCTCAGAAATATCTCCTAAGAAAAACAGTGTCTCGCAACCCTGCTGTTTGAGGTAGGCCGCGTTTACTTTGCCGGCTTCCTCGTTCATGTCAACGAAGGCTATTTTTGCTCCGGCTTTGGCAAACTCCCGCGTCAGGCATCTTCCGATGCCAAGTGCGCCGCCACTGATGACACAGATCTTATCTTTAAACATGTACAGCTCCTTTCCTGCTATTCCCAGAGATAACCCGTCATGGTCATAGAGCCCATTTCACCCTTTTGATTAAAAACCGTAATCTTGTCTTCAGGATCTGAGGCGCCCAGCGGATAGAGCAGGGGATAGAAGTGATCCGGTGTCGGCACAGCCAGCTTCGCGATCTCGCCCAGTTCTTTATAGTTTAAAATATCCTGATGCTTGTGATTCAGGATGCTTTGGCAGATGAAGTCGTCAAAGTCCGTGGCCCAGTCAAATCCAACGCTGCCAATATTCCAATTAATCAGTCTCAGATTATGTGTCACGTTGCCGCTGCCCAGAATGAGAGCTCCCTGTTCGCGGAGAGCTTTTAATTCCTGCCCGATTTTGTAATGCTCTTCCGGAGCCGCTGTGCCGTCGACGCTGATCTGAAAAACAGGAATATCTCTGTCCGGATACATATGGACTAAGACTGACCAACTGCCGTGATCAATGCCCCAGGAATCGTCGAAGACGCTTTCTCTTGAAATCAGCTCTTTGCTTGTCTCGGCAAATTCCGGAGAACCGGGAGCGTCATAAACGACCTCGTACAGTTCGTCCGGAAAGCCGTACATGTCATAAATAGTGGGTGGCGCGGCATCGTTCATGATGTGTGTACCTTTGCTGTACCAGTGCGCGGAGACTGCGATGATCACTTCAGGCCTGGGAATCCGCGCTGCAATAGCCTGCCAGTTTTTCGTATATTCATTATCTTCAATCGCATTCAGGGGAGAGCCATGTCCCACGAACAATACGGGCATTTTTGTCATCTCGTTAGTCTACTTTCTCTTCTGCATGTTTGCTTTTTCAAGATCCTGACTCAGAGCTTTTAATTGATCACCTAGTCCACGACCGGAGTCCAATACTGGGCGCCATAGATGTCGGTAATGCGGTAGGTCATCAGGTATTGAACATTGCCCAGCGGCGCGTTGCCAATCAGCCAGTCACCGCTTGCGGTCATGCGATCGCCCAGATAATAGCTGTCTGAATATTCACCGTCATAAGTATAAAAGTCGCATAAGAAATCGATCTGATCCCCTGCGACGATATCGATCAAACCTTTCATCACAGTGGGGGAGTTATCTTCATAATTAATCTGAGCGCCGGCCACATAACCGTATGGATTGGCATCATCAAAAACCACGATGATGCTGACCCGCTGGCCGTTGAGCAGGGCCGGAACGTAGCCGGTGATTATAGTTTCATCACCGAGCTGTTCCTGACTGATGAAGTAATAACTTACAATCTGTCCGTTAAGAGAGAGCCAGCTTGCGTCATACTCCATGATCAGGTTTCCTGCGTCATCCCAGTCAAAAA
>JAQWBU010000052.1 GCA_028706195.1 Eubacteriales bacterium | reverse complement strand
CCAATATCGGGCTGAGAACATTCAAGAGAACTATGCCGAGAGCGAGAATTACTGTAGTAACTATTGAACTCACAGCTATTGCGATAGTAGATACCACTTCGCCTTCTTCAGTGTTGGGCTCAACTCCGGCAATCTGCATGGCGCGCAAAGCAGCAGGGACTTTCATCGCAGTCAGGTTTCCGGTGACAAATCCCAAATAGGATCCGCCTGAACCCAGCATAGGACTGAAGGTGAAGGCTTCTATGATTCCTACAACCCAAAAGACCGGAGCTATAGCCAAAAGACCCTGAAAGATAACAGTGCCTTCAGGCCAGACGTTGAAGATCAGCGAAGTAAACAAGGGATAAGACATGAAGAGCAGGATGGCAAGGACCAGTGAAACACGACCCCAGGTATGAATTTTTTCCGGATATTGTGAATATTTTTTATCTTTTTTCATAGTCAGGCCCCAATCCATTGCGTCAGAGGAATAGCAAAGGCCATGCCTCCCAGCATGCTAAACGGCATTGCGTAATTCTCCAGCCACTTCCAATTCAAAAGTTTTATCAGAAGACCGATAATAATCATCAAAAATGCAGAAAAGAGCATGACAAAGACCGGTATCCAGCCCGAAAGCCCGGATCTGATGTCGGCAAAAACCATACCGAGAAAGGTGGCTATCATGCCGACAAAAAGTGAATCCATCAAAATTGAACTCCAGCGCTGATCTTTACTTTTCAGTTTCTGCAAGCTCTTGTTCATGTTTTTCTGGAAAAAGAGAATGATCAGGATTCCTGACATGATACCCAGCGTCATAACCCAGGTAATCGCCACATAAGATGAACCGTCAGTCAACGGCTGATCCATCGGCAGGTTAAGGATCTGCGCAACGGAAGCTGCGGCAGGTAACTCATAGGTCAGAGCGCCCAGTACAGACAGGCGCAGCCAAGGCAAAGGCAGACCGAGGAAGCGTGACAGGCTGATCAGGCCCAGTAATACTCCGATCGCAGGAGCGATAGTGAAAAGAGCGCTGCCAAAAGCTACTCCGCGCAGAACTTTGCTCTCAATCTTTAGTTCCCGGGCACGCCTCCAGGCTTTCACCATGAAGAAAACAGATTGCCCGATTACATATAGGATGACCCCTCCGGCCAGGACAAAAAGGATAGGATGATTGACATGAAACTCCATATATGTCTCCTCACATTATGTAGTCGTATCTATACTTATTTCAGCTGGAACATAAATTCCCTGTAAAATTCTATCATTTTGAAGAAATTCTCGTGGCTGATGTATTCGCCGCGACCATGAACGGTATCGAGCTCTGAACCGGAAAGCTTATTTGGCAGAAAGCGATATACATTGTCTGATACCTGATCATAGAAACGGCTGTCCGTTCCTCCGACCATCAGATAGGGCATCGCAACGGCATCAGGGAAAACCCGGGCGATTATCTCCTTTGTATGCAGCATGCCTTCAGCATTTACATCAGAGATCGCTGTGGCTTCGTTGACCATGATCTCGTCAGCAATTTCGAATTCGTGACCCAGACTTTTCAGATGATCGAAAATACCCGCAACCGTATCTCCCTGTACAATGCGGATATTTGCCACACATGTGGCAGTTCGAGGCAGTACATTATGGCCGGTACCGGCTTCAGTCATGGTGAAAGCAATGGTTGATCGCAGCATAGCGGCAGTTTGTTTGTTTTTTAATAAAATCTTACTTATCAATGGTGAAAAGAGTTTGGGATTTCGCAAGGCGAATGCTTCGACACCGCTTTTGTATGGCGCCAGTGCCGTTATAGTCGCTTCCAGAGTATCCGTCATTCTTGCTTTTGGCGGGTTTCTTTCCACATCGTGAATGAAGGCAGCCATTTTGCCTATAGCTGTCGACTGAGGCGGCATCGATGAGTGCCCCTCATCACCACGAAAAAGAAAGCGAAAGCTGTTGTTGCCTTTTTCCGCAATGCCGATAACTGCCAGATCCGGTTCAACTCCCAGAGATTTACCATCTGTAACTGCACCACCTTCGTCCAGAATATAGCGAAAGTGAATGCCATTTTCCAGAAAATAACGTGCCATTTCTTTGGCGCCGAGCTCACCACCCACTTCTTCATCAAAACCGAATGCGAAATAAATATCATACGGCGGCACATAATCGGCTTCCAACAAAGAGTTGGCAGCTTCCATGATGGCTATCAGTGAGCCTTTATCATCGAGAGTACCCCGGCCCCAGATTCTTTC
The DNA here is from genome assembly GCA_028706195.1 of Eubacteriales bacterium. Lineage (GTDB taxonomy): Bacteria > Bacillota > Clostridia > Saccharofermentanales > DTU023 > DTU032. Next base: position 8,886 of record JAQWBU010000052.1, on the reverse strand, counting down.
AGAATCATCGTGTCCGGAAAACGGCGGATACTCCCAGTCTTCATCTGTTGCTGCCACTACATCGTAATGCGCCGTCAGCATCAGAGGCTTCTCTTTAGATAAACCTGGCCAGCGGTAAATCAAAGCGAAGTCATTGATCAGCTTTAGTTCCATTTTTTCGTGAATAAGAGGGTAAGATGCGGTCAGAAACTCTCCGAATTCACGGAAAACAGACCAGTCCGTTTCATAGGGATCGGAATGCGAAACGGTGGCAAGGCGAATAGCGTCCTGCAAGTGCTTGATTGCATCCATTTTTTGTCTCCTTACGTCTCAAGAAAGAAATCCAAAATATTCTGCTGTGAATTCAGTATGACACAGATTTATCTAGCTGCGTACTATGCTTTGAAGTTATATTCAGGCTTGATGTGGTGAAGAACTTCTACGGTATCCTTGATCAGGGCAGCGATTTCCTCCATCGGTTTGTAGGCCCCGGGGCTTTCATCAAGGGTGGACTTTTTAACAGAGGTCGTATATATACCCGCCATATCTTCGTGCAGCGATTTCAGTGAAAGATCCTTTCTCGCCTGAGTGCGTGACATGATGCGGCCGGCTCCGTGCGGGGCGGAATAGTTCCAGTCGGGATTGCCTTTGCCTCTGCAAATGAAGGAGCCGTCACGCATATTGAACGGAATCAGAACCAACTCTCCCAATTGCGCTGATATAGCGCCTTTACGCAAAATCATGTTTTCCATGTCGATGTAGTTGTGGGTGGTTGTGAAGTCTTCCTCAACTTCCAGCCCCATGCCCCGAATAATTACGTCCATCATGGCTTTACGATTGAGGACGGCATATTCCTGCATGATATACATGTCATGACAGTAATCTTCCATTGACTGACCTTCAAGGTAAGCCAGATCTCTTAACGAATGCGGCTGCTCTCTTTGAGCCACCTGTTGGTAATACTGTGCGATCTGCAAACCAAGGTGTCGTGAGCCTGAATGAACTACGATATAAAGCCTGCCTTCCTCATCCCGGTTTCCCTCTATAAAATGATTACCTCCGCCTAAAGTACCCAAAGAGCGGTAAGCGCGATCCATTTTAAGTCTGGCATCGTTCTTGCCGCCTTCACGGGCGCGAATTTTTGATATATCTATTTTCTCCAGATACGGATGCGGCTGCTTCCGGATATCGTGTCCAGCCGGTATTCTTTCTTTTATCAGCCTGTCCAGCTGCGCCCAGTCGACTTCACGATCTGCCAGCCGAACTGTTTCCATGCCGCAGCCAATGTCAACACCAACAAGGTTAGGTACTACTTTGTCGTCAATAGTCATGGTTGTTCCTATAGTCGAACCTGCTCCGGCATGAACATCCGGCATAATGCGGATCTTGCTGCCTGCAACAAAAGGCTGATCAACAAGCGTCTGTATTTGCTCTCTGGCAGTCTCTTCGAGATCATTAGTGAATATCTTGGCTTCGTTATATTTACCCTTGATAATTATCATCTGCAGCTCCAGTCATTCATTAAAAGTTCGCTATTCACGGTCATTATACTAAACCCGCACGTTCAGCCTGTAACTAAGGACTGAGGTGATATCTGCCAGCTTGAGTGTCGCTGTTGCCATTTTCTCTTCCCTGTAAGATAATAGTTGCGTGTGCAATTGTTGCTAGTACAACATTTTAAGGAGGGGCAGCATGGAAAGAATTCAAAAGTATCTGAACCGCGTATATCGAGCCTCGATCCTCGACCGATCTGAAGCTTTCGCAGATGAGAACTTATCCGGTCACCAGATCAGCTATATTCTGCAGGTCTGCCGTCATCCGGGCCTGACTCATGATGAATTGGCTAAGAGGCTTTTAGTTAACAAGAGCTCCGTCAGCAGAACCGTGAGCAAGATGGTACAAAACGGCTACATTTATCGCGAAACGGATTTTCAGGACAGGCGCTCCAAGCTCCTCTACCCTACAGAAAAGGCAAAAAACATTTACCCGCGGGTAATTGAATACCTGGACGGTTGGAATGAGTCTCTGACCGGTGACCTAAGTTCTGATGAACAGGAGTCACTACTGTATCTATTGCGTCACATTACGCGGGCGGCAAGTGAACGCGTCGCGGAAAAAGACCTTTCCGGCATGCTGGGCGCAGGATTCTCCGAGGAAGGAAATTAATGCTCAAATCTTATGTTAAACCCCATATAAGCAAGATAATCGTGAACGCAATCGTCAAAATGAGCGGCACTGTTCTTGAAGTTGTCTTGCCGACAATATTGGCCTATATCATTAATCAGGTGGTACCTACACGCCAGGTCAACTCTATTATCAATTGGGGTCTAGTCATGGTTGCCTGCGCTTTGGGCGCATGGTATCTCAACGTCAAAGCTAATCGCATGGCGTCGAAAACAGCAGCTATGACGATAAAAGATATCCGTCATGATCTCTTTACACGCTCACTGGGATTATCCGCCAGACAAATAGACCGTTTGACGGTATCTTCTCTGGAGTCTCGTCTGACGTCTGACACATATGCCATTCACCGTTTTCTGGGCGCTACCTTGCGTATGGGCATACGCTCATCCATGCTCTTTTTGGGTGGCGTAGTCTTTTGCTTTATTCTGAGCTGGCGGCTTGCCCTGGTTCTTCTGGTTCTGATTCCCCCCTTGCTGGTCGTTGTGCGCTACATTCTAAAACGGGGTATCCCTCTGTATCGTCAGGTGCAAGTTCGAGTTGACGATATGGTCCAGGTTATCCGTGAGAACATCAGAGGAATTAAGGTCTCCAAAGCTCTCGATACCACAGAATATGAGAAAGATCGCTATGCAGTTGCGAACAGGGATGTGAAGGACGCTGAAGTCGCGGCCGCTTATCGCATGTCAGCCTTATCACCACTGGTTAACATAATTTTGTATTCGGGCCTCGCAGTGGTGCTTATTCTTGGAGCCAATCTGGTCAATGTCGGGCTGGTGCAGACAGGCACAATTCTGGCGTTCATGTCCTATTTTATTCAGATCACCAACTCCCTTCTGGGCCTGAACCGTATGTTCAATATTTATAACCGCGCATCTGCTTCGGCTTCTCGTATCAGTGAAGTACTGGAAATGCCCCTGGACATAAACCAGAAACAAGACGAAACTTATCTGCGCGCTCTCCCCGACCCGCATCCTTCTGTGCCCGAAGTTGAATTCCGCAATGTTTCTTTTTCATATTTGGGGAAAAAGCTCAATCTCGAAGATGTCAGCTTTAAGCTTTATCCGGGAGATACACTAGGTATTATGGGGGCGACCGGTTCCGGCAAAAGTACGATCATACGTTTACTCCTGCGGCAATATGATGTCAATTCAGGTGAGATTCTACTGCGCGGGGTCAACATCAAGAATCTACACTCAGAAGAGCTCCTGAGTCTTTTCGGAAGTGTTTTTCAGAATGACTTCCTTTACAGTGGTACAGCGCGCGAAAACATCGCTTTCGGCAGAGATCTGACAGAAGAGGAGATCATTGAAGCAACGAAACATGCGCAGGCTTATGATTTTCTGAATAAAAAGCATGGGCTGGACTTCATTTTAGCGTCCAAAGGGGTTAATTTATCCGGTGGTCAGAAACAACGTCTGCTCTTAAGCCGGGCACTGGCCGGTGATCCAACCATTCTCTTACTGGATGACTCCTCCAGCGCTTTGGATTTCAGGACGGAAGCCAACCTGCGTCAGGCCATCAGAGCTAATTTCAGTAATGCGACTTCGATCGTTATAACGCAGAGAGTCAGTTCAGTGCGCGCAGCCAGAGAAATAATTTTTCTGGATGAAGGCAGGGTTATTGCGCAAGGAACACATGAAGAGCTCTTGCAGAACTGTCAGCCGTACCGTGAGATAGCGGAGATGCAAACTCGTGAGGGCGGCGGTTCACTTGATTACGATATGTCTTACGCGTAAATTAATAGCTTTCAGGATGGGAATGAGGTTTAAAGATGGCAGTATTGCCGGAAAGAGATAGAGATAAAGAGCAGCCGAAGAATTACCGCGTAATTTTTCGCAGACTCTTATCTTATATGAAACTGGAAAAGTGGCGTTTTCTTCTGGGAATGGCTCTGGTTGTCACAGCCAATTTAATTGCGATCTGGGGGCCTCGCTTTGCCGGTGAGGCTATAGATGCCATGGGAATTGCTCTTGGCGAGACCAATTTCCTGCTTGCTATCACGCGGTCACTGCTTATGCTGGCTGCCTACGGCGGAGCTGCAGTTCTCAACTTCTTCATGGTCCGATTGGTTGTACGCGCTGCCCAGAATGTGGTGGAACGCATGCGTCAGGACACTTTCGACAAGATAGTGGAATTACCGATTTCCTATATCGACACACATCAGGCTGGCGATCTGGTTTCCCGCATTTCCTATGATCTGGATCTGGTCAGCCAGTCGATGACGCATGACTTCGTGCAGATTGCAGCCAGCAGCATTACAGTGGTCGGCTCTCTGATCATGATGATGCGAATCTCCTTTAGCTTATCGCTTATCTTTCTTGTCATTCTGCCTGCCACGGTGATCTTCACCATTTACCGGGTCAGAAAAACCCGTCCTCTCTTCCGCGCCCGCTCGAAAAAGCTGGGCGAGATGAACGGCTATGTGGAAGAGATACTCTTCGGGCAGAAAACAATTCAGGCTTACGACAAGGAAGAATTCTTTGCTGATGAATTCGGCGAAGTAAACAGTGACAGTATTAATGCTTACTACAAAGCGGATTATCAGGCAGCTTTGAACGGACCTTCTGTTTCCCTGATTTCCAACCTTTCGCTGGCTCTGGTATCCCTATTCGGTTCGCTTCTCTTCTTGCAGGGACGCTTCAGCATCGGTAATCTGTCATCATTTATCCTTTATTCACGCCGTTTCTCCGGTCCGATTAATGAAGTTGCCAACATATTCGCGGATTTGCAGTCATCTCTCTCGGCTGCCAACCGTGTTTTCATGCTGCTGGAGCAACCCTCTGAACCCGCGGACAATGATGATGCGCATATCCTGACTGACACCAGAGGCGAAGTGGAGTTTAAAGATGTGTCTTTTTCCTATAATCCGGAAGAAGCGGTTATTAAGAATTTCTCATTCACAGCCAAGCCGGGGCAACTTGTGGCCATCGTGGGACCGACCGGGGCCGGTAAAACCACGATAATCAATCTGCTTATGCGCTTTTATGACCCGCAGGAAGGGGAGATTCTCATTGATGGCTATCCCATCAGGAATTTGAGCAGAAAAAGTCTGCGTCGCTCTTTTGCGATGGTTTTGCAGGATACCTGGCTTTTCAGCGGCACAATCAGGGAAAACATTGCTTATGGACGGCCTGATGCCAGTCTGGATGAGGTAAAGCAAGCAGCGGAGGCTGCTCATATCGATGACTTCATTGACTCTTTACCGCAGGGCTATGACACAATGCTCACTGACGAGGCCTCCAACTTATCGCAGGGTCAGAAACAATTACTGACAATTGCTCGCGCCATGTTGCTGGACACACCGATGCTGATTCTGGATGAGGCTACCTCCAACGTAGACAGTCATACCGAAATTATTGTTCAGGATGCGATGAACAACTTGATTGAAGGACGTACTTCTTTCGTCATTGCTCACCGGCTTTCCACAATTCAAAACGCTGATCATATCTTGCTGCTGGTAGATGGAGAAATCGCCGAGGAAGGTACTCACGACGAGCTTCTGAGTAAAGAAGGCGCTTATTATAACTTATATCAGTCACAGTTTGCCTGAGTAATGATTGACTACTCCCCTAACCCGGGGCGCTGTTTGGATGGCCGCAAGGTCCGGCGTCCCGGGAATACTCCTTGAGCTGAAGCCTACGGAAATAAAGGGTACAAATATATACGGAAAAAGGCGATCAGGTGATCGCCTTTTTCAAATTAAATGTGTAATAAAACTATTTATCAGACTTCTTCTACCGAGATCAATCCCAGAATCGGCTTGTTTAGTTCCTGAGTTATTTCCAGAGCGCGCAGAAGTGCCTGCATTTCTGTCTTGCGCGGACGCACAAGGACCAGAGCAGCATCCGCAGCTCTGAGAGCATCAATGGCCGACACATCAGTGATATTGTCGCCGAGTGAGTTAAGTTTGAACCCCTTCGCACTATCCTCATCTTTTGACTGGTTGATAGCATCAATCACATGTTGGACAGAGGGAGCGTCAGCTGATATAACCGCAATAGTCCGGACTGACATTTCATATTCTTTCTCTCTGCTCTCATATACACCGCTGATGATGCTTTCAGCATAATCTATGCTTTCTTCAAGCGAATCAGCTGCGCGTGTTTTAGGCGCCAGATAGCGGTGCTCAATCCATCTATCAAGAGCCGCAGCGAACGACTTTTTCGTTCCGGCCAGTTGCTCAGGAACAAAAATTTCATTGATATAGAGCAAACCAATTCTGCGTGAAAAGTCATCAGGGTGCAGCAATTTTCCTGCAGAGGCTCCGCGATAAAAGTTCCAGAGTAAAGCGACCAGCGCACCTACAATGAAACCGCCGATTGTGTATAAAGGAACGTTAACACCAGTGACCACTTCTTCTTCAGGTTTTTCCGCTTCTTCTGCCGTCTTAATTTTTTCCTCCAGCGCTTTCTCCAGTGCTATTGCAACATCAGTTTCTTCTATTTCTTGTTTAAGCTCATCCAATTCAAGAGTAATGCCATCAAGTTCTTGATCAAGCTCCTCTATTTCCGTCTCCAAGCTCATCCTGTCACGGTCGATAGCGGGATTATTTATGGTTCTGAAATTTTCATTTGTAATTGTTAAAGTGTGAGGATAAGAATAACTAATCTGATTTTCGGCCTCAAAGAAAATATATTCCTGAGCTGATTCGCTTAATTGACGAACGTAGGTCATATCCGGACCGGTAAATTTGAAATGGACATTATTATCTTCTTGAAGACTTATCTCCACCAGTTCACGCAGATTGGTGCCGGATATTGTCGCGAAGCTGTCTTTCTCCAAATAGCTGTAAAAGGCGTTACTACGCGCTAAGCGCAGGTAATCAAGACTCAGGAGCAAGTTCCTTTGTCTGATAAACTCTTCACTTTCGTTGGAAATATTATTCATACTTATGTCGAGAACAAAAGTCCCGACAGGCTGAGCCTCAGAGTCCAATGAAAGATAAACACTGTTGCTGAGGCGTTCACTCAAGGCTGTGATATTTTCTTTCAGGAAGGTGATCCGTTGGTTGTAACGAATAACATCTAAATCAGCGGGAATTATGCTGTCGCGAACAGCGGCGATTTCTTCGGCAGTAAGCACTATTTCCGTTTCAGCTGCTTCAGGCTCAGAAATATTACTATTACGTAGAAGTGCCACAGCTGTCAGCAAGATCGCACCTATCACTGCGAATAAAACAATTTTTCGCCAGCCCTTTAGCGCAAAATAAACAAAATCTCGTAAATAATATGCTTCGTATTCTTGTTCTTGCATTTTCACCTCACATCTTGTCATAAAAACAGATTGCATAATTCGAAAGTATTTGACACATTGTTGAATTAAGTTCCTGCAGCATGTCTAAAATCATAACTAGACGGGTGATCTTTTGCAAGTAAATATTTTTTGCGATAAAACAGTATTACTGGACTCAGTTGATCTTATTTAATAAATTTCTTTTATGATTTCGTGTGCTAAATGCTGTTGCAGCTCCTGCCAATTTTTACGTACTATCGGCTTTCTGCGGTGCATGTTGTGCGCATCAGTACCTAAGAATCTGATTTTTCCGTTTTCAAGGTAGCTCAGCCACTTGTGTTTCTCTCTTTGTGAGCGATTCATAAAAGATAAATTCAACTGAAACTCTACATCCAAATCTAATATTCGTTCTAACAAGCTAGATGGTATCATGTTTTCGTAGCGCTCGATATGAGCCAGGATTATATCCACAGAGTATCTGGCGCTGATTTCCTTAATCATCTCTACTAGAAATATTCCGGAAGGCACGTCATAAGGTATTTCCAGAAGCAGGTAATTTGTTTCACTGGCGCAAAGCCGCTCAATATCAGAAAACTCAAGGAGTTCAGACATAATGTAGACTTCAGCGCCGAGTCGGAAGCTGATATTAAATTCATCCAGATAAGGGCGCAGTTTTTCAAAACTTTCACGGCGACGTTGAATAAATACTTCAACATTTTCACGTGATGCATAATAATGAGGCGTCAACCACAGTCGCTCTATTCCCTCACCTTCCAGGTATCTTAATAAATCCAGCGCTTCCGCCAGATTTTCCGTCCCGTCGTCCATAGCGGGCAAAATATGTGTATGAATGTCAGTAAACATCACGCATTCCCATCCAATCCATCGTATCTTACTGGATTTACATTAATCCACTTTACTATATTTAAATGTATCAAAGCAGAAAAACTGCATCCGGGTTTTGACACGATATAATGTATTTCTATTCGATATAATAATCAGACTATGTTAAGAGAGGGATAAAAATGCAAGACTTACTTTTTGTTGTTGACATGCAAAACGATTTCATCGATGGCAGCCTTGGCACGAAAGAGGCACAAGCTATTGTCCCACGTGTAAGAGAGGTCATCGACAGCTATCCGCCTGATAAAGTATATTTCACTCGTGATACACATCAAACAGACTATCTCGATACGCAGGAGGGTCGGAATCTGCCTGTTCTGCATTGCGTCGAAGGCAGTGAAGGCTGGCAGATAGAAGAATCATTGGAGAAAAGACGACAGACGGCTGCTATCGACAAGCCTGCCTTCGGTTCAGTCGAGCTGGCCCGCTTGCTGGCCGACCTTAATGAAGAGGAAGAAATCCGCAGTCTGCGCTTTGTCGGGCTATGTACCGATATCTGCGTTATATCAAACTCACTGATAGCCAAAGCCGTTTTGCCGGAAGCCGAGGTAATAGTCGACGCTTCCGCCTGCGCCGGTGTTACTCCCC
>JAQWBU010000051.1 GCA_028706195.1 Eubacteriales bacterium | reverse complement strand
TATCTATCTGCACCGAGTTAGGGTTACTTCCGGCAGTTTTATCAATGGCATGAAAGTAATGGGCTCAGTCGACCGGAGAAGACGCTTGTCGATTGCCCGAAATCACACTGCCACTCATCTTTTGCATGAAGCATTACGTCGAGTATTGGGAGAACATGTTGTTCAGAAGGGTTCATATGTTTCCGCAAACAGACTCCGTTTTGACTTTCAGCACGAGGAACCTCTGAACGCTGAGGAGAAAGACAGGATTGAGGAGATTGTCAATACAGCCATTCTAGATAATTATCCTGTCGTAACTGAAGTAAAGGGTCTTGAAGAAGCACGCTCTTCGGGAGCGATGGCGCTGTTTGGCGATACCTACGATGAACTCGTGCGCGTTATTTCGATTGGAGATTTCTCTTGTGAGCTTTGCGGAGGTACGCACCTCAGTTCAAGCGGAGAGATCGGTCTCTTCTTTATTTCTTCTGAGGGCGGTATTGCTTCAGGTGTCAGGCGTATTGAAGCTATCACAGGGGAAGCTGCCCATGATGCAGCCTTTCTGAGTCGATCGGTAGTCAGACGCTTACTGCAGCGCCTGCATGTCGATCAGGCCAACGATATCTTCAGCCGCCTGGAAGAAAAGGATCAGGAGCTGGACGAACTGAATAAAGTACTTTCGAAACAAAGAGAAGAAGAGCAGCAGGAAGTTGTTCTCGGACTATTGGATCAACAGGAGAAGATCGGTGATTTTGTTTGTATCTTCGCCCAAGTGGAAGATTTCGAAGCTGAAGCAATGCGCATAGCCGGAGATAAGCTGCGCGATCATCTGGGGGAAAATGCTGTTATATTGCTTGCATCCAGGATGTCTGCTGACAAGATTATCTGGCTGGCCATGGTCGGAAAAGCCGCAATCGCTTCGGGGGCCAAAGCAGGAGATCTCATCCGTATTGCAGCTGCCATCAGCGGCGGCAAGGGCGGAGGCCGACCTGATATGGCTCAAGGCGGCGGCAATGATCCAGACAAAATTGGAGAAGCTTTCGCTGTTGCCCGTGATAAGCTGAAAGAAATTGCCGGACTTTAAGTAATATCACTTGTACCTGAAAAAGGAGTAGATTATGTCACAGGACTGCATTTTTTGTAAAATTATCAGTGGCGAAATACCGTCAAAAAAGATCTTTGAAAACGACCATGTCCTTGCTTTCGAGGACAGTAATCCGGTAGCTCCCGTCCATGCGTTAATTGTGCCAAAAAAGCATTATACCGACATTCTGGAAATCTCATCATCCGAAGAAGGCCGGGCTGATCTGTGTCACCTAATGGCAGCTTTGACACAGATATCTGAAGAGCTTGGTGTAGATGAGCGCGGCTTCCGTCTGATCAATAACTGTGGTGAGGAAGGCGGGCAAACCGTATTGCACGTGCATTTCCATCTTATCGGCGGTAAGAAATTGGGTGCAGGCTTAATCTAACAGCTTCACATCACATCAAAAAAGGGACCGCATCAGCAGCTGATGCAGTCCCTTTGTACTTACGTGTCAGTACAGAAGATTTACTTTAGCTGTCTTTTACTTCGGCTTCCTCAATACGTTTCAGCATTATGTTTTCCACTGCATTGATAATATTATGATAACCGGTGCAGCGACACATGTTTCCGGCCAGTTTCTGACGCAGCTCATCACGGGTGTAGCGTTTTCCGTCAGCCAATATACTGTAAGAGGTCATGATCAGACCCGGTGTGCAAAAGCCGCACTGAACAGCTGCCTCGTCGATAAAGGCCTGCTGAATGTCGGAAATGGAACCGTCAGCTCCCATTAAGCCCTCAACAGTCAGGATATCTTTTCCTTCGGCCCAGACTGCCAGATAAATGCAGGAATCGAAGGGCTCGCCATCTATTAATACTGTACAGGCACCACATTCTCCTACTTCACAACCTTTTTTTACTGAGTGCAGATGTAGTTTGTTGCGCAAAACCTCCAAAAGGGAAGAACGCACATCGATCATTACAGATCTTTCCTTGCCGTTGACTGTAAATGTTATTTCTTTATATTGAATGTCGCTCATTGAAAGATACCTCCTGAACGGCGTATGGATTCTGTCAGACATCTGCGCGCCAGTTCTGTCATTAAGTGCGTACGGAATTCTTTGCTAGCTCGCCAGCTGGTACGCGGATTGATATCGTCTTTTACCTTTTCCGAGAAAAGTTCAAGCATATCCAGATCAACTGCGCGGCCTTTGACGGCAGCCTCGGCTGTAGTAGCGCGCAGGGGGACCGGACCCGCTACCCCGTAAGCTATGCGTACATCCTCAACGGTTTTCTTATCCGCAGACAGTTTAACGTTGACTGAACAGCCGCAAGTTGCGATATCCATGGCATGGCGCATACTGTACTTGTAGTAATTTCCGAAATATCCCTCATAGGATTCTTTCGGTATCAGTATTGAGGTCTGAACTTCCGTAGGTTTAAGATCGACCAATTTGGATTTTATATACCAGTCTTTGATGGGGATACTACGGTAGCCGTCTTTTCCCTTAACTTCCAGGATCGCATCCAGTGCCAGGAGGGTGGAGGCTGTATCAGCTGATGTTACGCCGTTACAGGTGTTGCCGCCTATAGTTCCGATGTTTCTGACTTGCGGACCACCCACAGATCCCGCCGCTTCACCCAGGTAGGGTATATATTTATTGATTATTTCATTGCGGGCAATATTTGAAAAGCTTGTCAAAGATCCGATGCGGATAGTTCCGTCAGTTTCAAGTGTGACGCCTCTCAAATCATCCAGACCATATATACTGACCAGAGTGCAGCCGGCGAGTTCACCTGCACGCACGCTGATGAGAATGTCAGAGCCTCCGGCAATGATCTTTGCTTCAGGATGCTCTTCGAGCAAGCTGATCGCTTCATCCAGCGATCCAGCTTCATAAAGTTTCTTGATATCGTACTTCATTGCATCCCTCCTACGCTGTTTCCTGAGACTTGTGGTTTAATTCGTCTCTGGTTCTATCGTAATGCTCACGCCTTGAATTTGTTTCAAAGTCGGATTCAAGTAAACCCGCTTCTGCGAAACCTTCATATAGTCTTTGAGGCGTAATCGGCAGTGTATTGAAAGGCACTCCGGTGGCCTGCAAAATGGCGTTGCGGATTGCAACCGCAGGTGAGCAGGCCGGTGGTTCGCCCAAAGCTCTGGTGCCAAAAGGACTTGTAGGTTCAGTGTTCTCAATGAAGGCAACTTTCATATCTGGATGGTCCATGCTGGTACTGAGTTTATAATCCAGCAGGTTGTCGTTTAACACACGCCCGGTTTCTTCGTCATAGAGCAGTTGTTCATAGAGACCGTAACCGATACTCATACTCATGCCGCCATGAACCTGAGCTTCAGCAGTCTGTGGATTAATTAAGTTGCCGGCGTCATGGACATTGCAAATATCCAATATTTCAACTTTGCATAAGGGAATATCTATTTCAACTTCAGCTACACTTACACCAAAGGAATAGGCATTGCTCTTAACCTGATAGGTGCTTTCAGCGGTAATGTGATTACCCTGTTCGTGGCAATACAGCACATTGAGGGCCAAATCACATAAGCTCATCAGTTCCTTGCCGTCGCTCTTGCGCACTATCTTCCCGTTAACTAAATCAAGCAGTTCCACCGGCATGCGAACATACCTGTGAGCGTTCTGCAGGATTCGTTCTTTCAGAAGTGTACCTGTCTGATTTATAGAAAAGCCGGCTACATAGGTCTGACGAGAAGCATAAGCTCCCAGACCAAAAGGCGTGACATCAGTATCCTGAGTTGAGACTATATTTACATCTTCTACAGGAATACCCACGGCTGATGCAGCCATCTGCGAGAAAGCAGTGTCAGCGCCCTGTCCGATTTCAGTTTCACCCAACTGCAACTGAATGGATCCATCCTGGTTAAGAACCATGCGACAAGCCGAAGTCTCAATTGATATTGGCCAGACCCCGGTATTGTACCAGAAGAGCGACATGCCTATACCGCGTCGCACGGGACCCGTCTGAGGCTGTGCATAGAGCTTGCGTTTCTCCTCATAGTCGGTCATTTCAATGGCCTTATCCATTAGCTGATTATAAGTGTCGTAATAATTTACATTCTTGGAGAAATCATCGACGTAGCCTTCCGGCATTGAGTTTTTGCGTCTGAACTCCAGCGGATCCAGATTCATTTTTTGGCAGATGTCTTCAGTATGTGCCTCAGTAAAAAAAGTAGCCTGAGGCATTCCATACGCGCGCATAGCTCCGCCAACTTGTTTGTTCGTGTAAACAGTGTAGGAATCAGCCTCAAAGTTATCGCAAGGATATATTTGATTAACTGAGCCCATAGCCTTGGCTGTTACTGAGTGACCATGAGAGGCGTACGCTCCCTGATCGGAATACAGCTTTAATTTCCTGGCAACCAGACTTCCATCCGGACGCAGCCAGGATGTCAGGTGTGCATGCATGGAGTGCCGAACACGATTGTTCACGAAAGTTTCTTCTCTCGTCGTGTCTATCATTACCAGACGGCCGCCCACGCTGCGTGAGGCAAAGGCGCACAAGGGTTCCCACAAGGCATCCTGTTTATTGCCGAAACCCCCGCCAATATATGGTTTTACTATCCGAACATCACCCCAGGGCAGGCAGTTGGCCTGTCCGACTACGCGTCGTACAATGTGAGGAATCTGAGTCGAAGTCACAACTACGACTCGCTCCTTTTCCATGTATGCATAGCAAACATTAGGCTCTAAGTGAGCGTGCTGAACCGTTGGCAGGTGATACCAGCCTTCAACTTTGGTCAGTCCTTCCTCCTTAATAGCTTCCTCATAGTTTCCTACGCGGCTACTTGACGAAGCCAGGACATTGTTTGGAGAAATCTCCTCGTGAATCAGGGGAGCGCCCGGTTTCATGCTTTCCAAAGGATCGAGTACATGAGGGTATTCCTCATATTCGACCATAATCTTATCCAGGGCCTGTTTTGCAGAAATTTCATCTTCGGCTATTACGAGTGCGATCTCATCTCCATAATAGCGAACATGTTCATTTAATAGCAGGCGATCAGCTATATCCTGATGTTCCGGATCAGTTGTCCAGGGATGTCCGGCTGTAGGAAATGGTACTTGCGGAACTTCAAAACATGTTATGACTTTCACCACACCTTTGACTTTCTCAGCCTCAGATGTGTCCATACTTTTTACACGGCCGTGGGCAATTGTTGAAGGGAGAACTTTAGCGATTAAAGCTCTCTCATCGCAGAGATCAGCGGTATATTGCGCTCTGCCGGTTACTTTATCAAAAGCGTCAACCCTTTTGATGCTTTTCCCAACGCTCATTTATAACCTCCAGTCTTAATAATTAATCAGTGTTCGGGTTTGATTTTTACTATTTTAACACACTCAAGCCTAAACACAGGTTTTATTGCTTAACTAATATAGAGTCTTCTGTGATCTTCTGCTAATTATACTATATTATTAAGATTATCATTAGTATGATATCCATAATGCAGGAGGGGATGAAGATGGGAAAATTCGATGTTTATCATGAGCGGGCTCGTGCGCTCGCGTCTAAAGCGGTAATCGCTGTTGTTGTTCCTGATCAGCACAGTCTGGATGCCATAGAAGCAGCAATTGCTCAGGATTTGGCCTCAGCTGCGTTCTTTATGACTACTAAAACCGAGCAGTCCATTCTGGATAAGGTCAGAAATTCTCAATATTCCTACTATGTTCTTGACTCAGCTGAAGAAGCGGCAGAATATGCTGTTGCTGCAACCGCGGCAGGTGAGTGTCAGATGCTGATGAAAGGAAACCTCGATACTGCTGTCCTTTTGCGAGCTATTTTAAAAAAGGGAAGCGGCCTGACTACAGGTAAATTGCTGACTCATTTAGCCTGGCTGGATATGCCCAGCTATCATAAGATTTTCATACTGACAGACGGTGGCATGATTCCGTATCCAACAGTTGAGGAGAAAGAAGAAATACTGAAACACGCAGTTAACTATTCACACCGCTTAGGGCTTGAAGAACCTAAAGTGGCAGTACTGGCTGCGGCAGAGAAAGTAAATCCAAAGCTTAAAGAAACAACAGACGCTGCCTATTTGAAGGAACAGGCTCTGTCGGGAAAATACGGAAAATGTATTGTGGAAGGTCCCATATCCTTTGATCTGGCTTATGTTCCTGATGCTGCTGAAATCAAGGGCTATTCCAGTCCGGTAGCAGGTGATGCAGATATCCTCCTGGTACCGGATCTTGTCTCCGGAAATTTGCTGGCAAAGGGTCTGGTCTTCGGTGGCGGTGGTGAAATGGCGGGGCTCATTGTGGGCGCGAAAGTGCCGATATTACTTATATCACGCAGTGCCTCTGCCAAAGAAAAAATGAATACGATAGCTATGGCGGTTGTGCTCTCGCAGACTACGGATGAAGAGGAAAACAGATGAAAATATTAGTTATAAATCCCGGTTCTACCACCACGAAGGTGGCCCTGTTCGACGAACAAAGCTGTCTCTGCGAGCAAAAAATTGATCATGACAGTAAGTTGCTATCACAATTTAAAAAAATAAATGATCAACTTGATATGAGGACTGAAGCTGTCCGTTCCTTCCTGGATGACTGCGGGGTGAAAGCCGGTGAACTCGACGTTATTGTGTCTCGCGGCGGCATTTTACCTCCGGTGCATCATGGAGCATATATCATCGACCAGTTGTTAGTTGATACACTCTTGTATTCTCCGGTACAGGAACACGCTTCCAATATGGGAGCAGGTATCGCCTTTGAAATATCCAAAGACGGCGGGGGAGTGCCGGCATATATTTATGACTCTATTTCTGTAGATGAACTGTTGCCGGAAGCGCGTCTTTCAGGAGTTAAGGGTCATGATCGCAGGAGTTTTACCCATGTTCTCAACACAAGAGCAGTAGCCCAAAAAATTGCGGAGGAAGAAGGATTTGACCTATTGGAAGAAAATGTGATCATTGCTCATCTGGGCGGTGGCTTTTCTATGAATATTCAATCCGGGGGTGAACTCATAGACGTTGTAGCGGCAGATGAAGGTCCGTTTTCAGCTGAAAGGGCAGGTGCTCTGCCCATATATAATGCCTGTGAGATTGCCAGGATAGAGGGTGCGGATGGTCTGTACAGTTATGAGATCGGGCGCGGAGGCCTGAAATCTTATCTTGACACCACTGATGCTCGTGAAGTGGAAAAGAGAATTGCGGAAGGAGATAAAGAGGCTGAACTGGTGTACAGAGCCTTAGCTTATCAGATTGCGAAGTATATCGGCTCCTTGGCTCCTGTTGTCAGCGGAGAGGTGCGCGCCATAATTCTTACCGGGGGCTTGGCTAACTCAAAATATATCACTGATGATGTTAGAAAAAGGGTTGAGTATATAGCACCGGTCTACATTTATCCGGGAGAATTGGAGAAGGAAGCACTGGTTGAAAGCGGGAGGCGTCTTTTAAGAGGGGAGGAAGAAGCTTACAAGTTTTCGCTTGACTGATCGTCGCTCTCGTTGCCATCAGCTTCGTCCATCATATTGTCCCAGTAATCTTCCAGAAATGATCCGGAATCTTCGTCAGTACTTCTATACTGGCGCAGCTTCTGCTTATGCTCCAGATCCAACTCGATGGGACTGTGCTCCAACAGATTTGGGTCATCGATATAGGTTTCGAAGAGACGCAAGCTCTTAATCAGATAAAAACCGTCACAGATGCGTTCGTCGATGCTGAAGCTGATGTCGATGGTCTTTTTCCATTCCAGTTCGCCTGTTACTACGTCCTGGTAGGGTTTCTTATAAATTTTGCCGATGGTGACGAAAATAGAAGTAGTACCAAACTCATAGAGATGATGGAACGGAGCTTCAGCGCCGAGGCTGCCCATGTGAGATACGAAAACAGAAGAATATAGTGGGATATTGTCCATCAACGCTTTGGGCATTAAACCGTGAAAATCAAGTATTCGGAGAATCCATAAGACAAAGCGAACCAGAAATCTGGGCAAATTAGTTGCAAATTCGATAAGTTTATCATCCCCTTTTTCCTGACCTCCCTTAATATGACTTATATGCTCGCCCATCTTTTCTGTCACATCTTCTATTTTGTCATGGCCATCGCAGGTTATCTTGGCAATGGATTCAACGCCCTCATCAGTCATAAGGGTTTTGACTACATATAAGACATCCATGGTGTTGCGTTGATAGAGCTTACGCCCTGCGATGAAGCGGTTTAAATGCGGGCGGCGATAAAGTGTATGAAGCAGAGCGGAGACAATGACATTGAATAAGGTTATCCGAGTGCCTTCCCGACGTTTCTCGCGAATATAGTCCTGAATGTTTTCGACGCAAAAAGATTTTCCGTAATAGACGGCTGATTCATTACGACCGCGCATCACATAAGGCATGATGTGCATCATAGGATCGCCGCCTTTAACCAGTTTTCCGTCTTTACGACTATTCAGTATCATAGATCTCCTCTTGCAAATAAGTTATTCAGCAAATTATCAACGCTCATTATACACACGTTTGACGACTTTAGTCGTGATCTCCATGCCCGGCATTCGCATCAATTTTTTTCAGGGCATGTTTTTTGGCTCTGTATTTGAGAGCGAAATGCAGAATCGCCCAGTAGACGATGATAGCGCCCAAAGTAACATAAGCAAGTAAGTCAGATTGAGCGGCAAAACCTATAAAAAGCATTATAGGTGCTGCAAAAATGATGGCGGTACTGCTTCCTGTGACCAAATTCATTGACATAGGCGTCCGGAAAAGAGGATCGACTTCCCGCAGAAGCATGACACCGGTACTTGCTGTTCCGGTCATCATGCCGAACATACCCATCATACCGGCGACCGGATAATCCGGATAAACTATTTTTGACATCTTTATGTTGTAGAAGAGTGTCGCTATGCCACCCAGTAAGGTCAAGATTACAAAGACCAGCCAGTTTGCTTTGAGATCACCAATCGAGATTGTGGATATGGCTCCAACTACCATGACGTCAAAGGCGAAACCGGCGATGCGGTTCAGTAGATAGGTGTTAGGGTACTGGCGGGACATCCAGCCTTTTTTGCGAAACTGTTGCAAAGTCCCGCGCATCAGCAAAGCGATTACGGAGCCGATGAGAAAGTTAAAACCCCAGAGTAATGGCGTTAGAGTATTAACTAAGCCTTCCAGGGCGGGGAATTGTCCCAGTAACCACAAGAGTCCATAAATAAAACCGTAAGTGATCAGGTAAACCAAAGAAATCAAAGCCACTTGCAAGGTTAAACGATCGACAGGCTCTGACAAAGGAACCTCGTCCTCTTCCTGAAAGACCGCTTCTCCTTTCTCTGCTATGCGCTTGGTTGCTGCAGGCAGTTTGTCTTTTTTCTTCAAATAATAAAGATAAGCAAGGCCCCCGATACTGGCCCAGACAAACCCAATGCTGGCTATGGCCAGACCGAAGCTCTGTCCGCCGGCAAAACCGTAAGATTCGTACATAGCCCCGATGTTATTGCCTTGACCCGGTCCTTGACCAAATCCCATGGGTAGAAGTATTCCCGCAGCTTTGTAGAAACCGGGAGCGAATGTAAATGATGCGACAATCGTAATGGCTAAACCGAGCGCACCTTGCATGAGATAGTTTGAGACAATCAACATACCCGAGTTTACACTGTTGTATAATCCGTCGCCTTGTTGTTTCTTGAGGTCATGCAGCCTCGGCACTCGCAGGCTGAGAGCGATAAAACCGATAGCAAGGCCATGATATGTGAGCATATGAAGCAAATCAACATCCAAGGCCAAAAGTCCGGTCTCATTAACAATCAGCCCGATGAAACCTGCAATAACAGATGTCGGAGCTAAAGCGTTGCGAAAAAACCTGATCTTCCTTCGCAAGAGATTGGCGAATAGTAATAATATCGCTAAAACACCACTTGTTAGAATAAATCCCCACAACTCTCGATTTGCTGACGAAAAATCCATACTCTCCTCCTTAACGAATACCTATTAATAAATTATTTGACTAGCTGTAACCGTATGAGCATAAGCCTTGTAATAAATATGTTCACCTGCCAGATGGGTTCTGAGACTTAATCTGCTTAATAGTCTCTATATATTTATACGCAGAGCGTGCTTGTTCATTAAAACTTTCATAAACCAGCTGATCGCGTCTGTCGGTAAATTGCAGTCTTTGCGGGCCGATGCAATCGATTTCGAAAATGCTTGTCAGCGGAAAGCGAAAGCTGACCTCCCTATGCGGATCGAGGTATTCGAGACAATCAGGATAAAGCGAAAGAGTGCCATGGAGTACTTTTTTGTTCTTATGAGCTTTGGAGGTAAGAATCAGAGTTTCTTTCTGATCGGAAAATATAGCTTGCTTTAGGTTCATTGTTGCCAGATTTTTCGCACTGAAGTGCTTTTTCAGCTCCTCTAATTGCCACTGATAGAAACTGTCCACATGGGGGAAGCGGATCGCACATGCCTGATCTGCAGCTGTATCAGAGGCGGGCACGAAGTAAGCAGTGGAATCATAACGCAGACGAAAACCACAGTCACAGTAAACGATATCTTTTTCCGACTTTATAGTACTCAGACGTAAGCAAGAAGGGCAATGCCAGAATATTCGCTCCAGATATTGGGCGTAATTACGTCCGCGATATTTAATTGTGTTTTTCTTTTCACTGGTATAGGGGTTTGCATCCAGATATTCAAGCAAAATTTGATCAAGTTCCGGCACTGTATACCTCTCGATATCAGCTACAGTCAATTCGCGGACAACCTGACCGCTCATTTTACCGCGTCGGTGAGATCTGGCCCAGCGTGGTGAACTTAAGTAGCCTCCCTCAATACGATAAAGCAGCACCGGCTTTTTCAGAATTTTTAACAACTTGCTGGTGGCAGGGGGAATGGGTTCTTCCGGTCCGCTTACTGAGCGGCTGCCGCTGGGAAACAAAGCTACGGTATTGCCGTTTTCCAGTTCCTTATTTATCTCGCGCAAAGCCTGTAAATCTAGTTTTGACTTGACAATAGGGATGGGGGCAACAAGGAAATCCAGAATCTTACTGGCAATGCCTAAACGAGATATATGATCTGACGCGACAAAAAAAATAGGCCTGTTGAAACTAAAAGCCAGCATGACTGGATCCATGGCACCGGTATGGTTGGATAGGATAATGTAATTCTCATCTTTTGGCACGTCGTAGC
>JAQWBU010000172.1 GCA_028706195.1 Eubacteriales bacterium | reverse complement strand
TTTCTCTTATGCGCTTTTTGTGCTGCACTTTTCCTATTCAATTTTCAATATTCACACGATTTCCAACGTCTACGTTGCTTCTTCCAATACTACTTTCAGACCGCTTGACTTCTTATAGCTGGTCTAATATATTGGGTCGCGTGGGTCTTTCGAGCACGCTACCCTAAAGATAGAAAATTAATCTATCTTTTTATCTCTGTTATAGTTCCGCGCTACGCGGATCAAGTGCATCAGCGAGACCATCACCGAGCAGGTTAAAAGATAAGGATGTCACCACTATGGCGACGCCAGGCGCGATAACCAGATGCGGATACTGCCTCATATAGCCGGTCGCCTCCTGCAGCATGTTGCCCCACTCAGGAGCCGGAGGCTGGACTCCCATTCCGATGAAACTGAGAGCTGCCGCCCCCATGATCAAGCCGGAAACATTCATCATGGCGTTAACAATAATTGGCCCGATCGCATTGGGTAGTACATGATGAAAAATAACATCTCTATCTGTCATGCCGATCGACTGAGCCGCTTCAATATACTCCTGGCGCACTACAGTAATGACGAATGAATGAATTGTCCTGGTAAAGCCCGGTGTATATGCGATCACCATTGCGATAAACATGCTCTTAAAACCGGACCCCATGGCAGCTATTATGACCAGAATCAGAATTGTCGGGGGGATACTCATCATGGCATCCATGGTTCGCATAATTACTGTCTCGACTCTCTTGCCGAAATAAGCCGCGACCGAGCCAAGTATACAAGCGCTGAGGGTAGACAGTAAGGTGCAGACAACACCGAACAGCAGTGAGTAACGCGCTCCGTGAATAATCCTCGCAAACAGATCCCGCCCGAAGGCATCTGTTCCAAACCAGTGCGCTGCGCTTGGCTTTTGCAGTCTGATTTCAGGACGTTGCGTAATAGCCGCGCTATCGTAATCCGCGATGACATCAGCGAAGACAGCGAATATCACAATGATTATGATTACGGCGAGCGCAAACATGGCAGCTTTGTTCCTCTTCAGCTTGTACCAGATTTCAGCAAATGGCGTCAATTCAGCTGTTTCAAGAACACTTTTTCTTTTCAAAAACATATATTCGCCTCCTATTCCGCGTAAACTGCCTTGATACGTGGATCAATTAAGGCGTAAAGAATATCTACAATCAGCATAACGACCATGAAAACTACACAAAGGAAAATTGTTGCTCCCATGACTACGGGTACATCCTTGATCTTGATAGCAGTCAGAATTTCGTTGGCAAAGCCGGGAATTCCAAATACTACTTCCGTAATTAATGCACCACCA
Organism: Eubacteriales bacterium; assembly: GCA_028706195.1. Lineage (GTDB taxonomy): Bacteria > Bacillota > Clostridia > Saccharofermentanales > DTU023 > DTU032. The sequence goes on along the minus strand of JAQWBU010000172.1, from coordinate 1,402 downwards.
AGTAATGAGGCGAAACTCATACCTATTTGAGAAATAATCGGCAATAAGGCATTGCGAAGTGTATGCACCCAGATCTGACGTTTAGTTGATGCACCTTTTGACTTTGCTGTGCGCACGTAATCCTGGTTGATCGTTTCAAGCATGCTGGTTCTGGTGATTCGTGACAGGTAGGCAGCGATGGGAAGAGCCAAAGTGGCAACCGGCATAACCAGATGTTTCCAGGTGCCGACGCCACTCGAGGGAAGCCAGCCCAGGATCAGTGAAAACAGCAGCATCGACATAAGACCCAGCCAGAAGCTCGGAACACTGGCGAAAAGCATAGCGAAGACTGTAGTTGCGGAATCGGCTAATGAGTACTGCTTAACAGCAGACAAAATCCCGAGCGGGATGCCAATCAGAGCGCTGATCAGAACGGACCATACAGCAATCTGCAAAGTACGTGGAAATTTCGGAAGGAGAATTGACATCACCGGCTGCTGACTCTTAAAAGACTTTCCCATGTCACCACGTATTAGATTGTATATGTAGTCGATAAAACGTTCCGGCACAGACTTGTGCAGTCCAAACTCTCTGTTAATTGCCTCCACCTGCTGTTCACTAGCCGACGGGCCCAGTATCATTCGACCGGGGTTACTGGGAGTTGCGCTCAAGATCAGGAATACAAACAAGATTACAAAAAGCAATGTGGGTACCATCATCAATATTCGTTTTAAAATATATTTACCCATAAACTACGCCTGCATCCCCAGAGCATACTCGGCAAAGAACTGCATCTCAGCACTGGTTTGATAGTAATCGTCGCCTGTGCCCAGACCATGGCTGCCCCTGGCCAAAACGCGAAGCAGGCAGGGAGACTTTCCACCTTGTGATTGTAATTTTGCAGCGAATTTCTTGCCGTGATATGGAGGTACGTTATTGTCGAACTCCCCTGTCTGCACATAGACAGCAGGGTATTCTACGCCTTCGTATATGTTGTGATAAGGCGAATAGGAATACATATAATCAAACATCTCCGGATCGCGCGGATCACCATACTCAGTTATATACATGGGGCCGCGATCGTCCCTGGCGAAGCGGATCATATCAGTATGAGGTACTGAGGCAATAACAGCTGCAAATAAATCAGGCCTCATCGTCATCGAAGCGGTTACGAGAAGACCGCCATTGCTGCCTCCGTTAATGGCCAGCTTTTCCGGATTGGTCCAGCCGCAATCAATCAGCCATTCGGCAATGTCGATAAAATCGTGAAACGCGTTTTTCTTCTGTCCGCGCCATGCTGCCTGATGCCACTCGGCTCCGTACTCGCCGCCGCCGCGCAGAATGCAATGCACAAAAAGTCCGCCTCGATCAGCCCAGTCAACAAGATCAAGCCCCATGAAAGGTGCCGTGTATCCGGGAGTCA
>JAQWBU010000171.1 GCA_028706195.1 Eubacteriales bacterium | reverse complement strand
CAGTAATCGTTCTGACTTGGGCGGCAAGATTCTCAGCCAGTTGCCGGTCGATCCTGCCGGTTAAGTGCCGGATTAATTCTTCTTCATGATCGAGAGTGAAGGGCTGGGCAAAGCTGTTCAGGAGGTCTGCAGCTATTTCCTGGGCGTCTTCGTATGAAAGATTGGTATCTGAAGATAGAAGACCCGTTGTGAGCACGCTGCGCCAACTTTTTTTCCAGGTCTTGTTGACACCCGGCGCCATCGCGAAATCGAAAGCGGGGATTGACTGACCGCCGTGCATCTCATTCTGATTCGCCTGGATGGCAATGCAGGCCAGAGCGGAATAGCTGGTAATCGATTGAGGTGGACGCAGGAAACCGTGCCCGGTAGAAAAACCTTTCTCAAAGAGAGCCGGAATATCGATCTGACAGCAGGTTTCTGTCAGCATGTAAAAATCTTTGTCATGAATGTGGATGTCACCATCACGATGGGCTGATGCCATGTCTGTGGGGAGGATATCCTGATCTACGAAGGCTTTAGCGCCTTCAGAGCCGTATTTGAGCATCGTGCCCATGGCGGAATCGGCGTCAATATTGGCATTCTCCCGCAGGAGGTCGGCCTCCTCGGAGCGGGCGAAAGTTACCTGCCGGTAAATCTTCATCAGATCACCATGCGCTTCTCTTATTTTTGTATGCTCAGCGCGATAAATCATGTAGGCTTTGGCAGTTTGCAGTCTGCCCGCCTGGAAGAGCGCCTCTTCAACACAATCCTGAATTTGTTCGACCCCGGGTACGCCGTCAACAGGGAGGGTGCGAACCACCATTACTGTAACATCATCCAGTTCCGCCTCTGTCATTGTCTCTGAAGGGATCATGGCATTGGCTTTGGCGATGGCATTTCTGATCTTGTAGGCGTCAAAGGGCATATGGCTGCCATCTCTTTTGATGATTGATTTAGGACCGTCGAGAGGCCCTAACGTGCCAATCAGATCCTCTCTTTGCACATTTATTTCCGGGATGACCAGTAATGGAGACAGATCTTGCTCTGTTCTGTTTGCGGCTCCATCTGCGGCTGGTATGTGATTGTGATCTTCCTGTGACATAACAAACACCTCGTAGACTACATGTTGTGGTTTCAGTTCTTCATACTACCATGTATAGTATCACTTCCAAGACTATAAGAACATTACGTATTATTACAATCTTCTAACAAAAACAAATCTAAAAAATAAAATATTTTATGAAAATTGCACGAACGAGCTTTTGAACGTTGATATCCTCTGCGCGCTATTCCTCAGTGCCTCTTGATAGACTAAATAACTGGCAAGTGGTTCATTTGACGTAACTCACGTTAATACGCAACTTGAGTTAAACTATATACAGATATTAGATATTTTTTATAAGGAGTGAAAGCCATGCTGAAGAAAGTATTGATTGTCGGCGGCGTCGCAGGCGGCATGTCCGCAGCAGCCCGTATTCGCAGACTTGATGAACAAGCAGAGATAATCGTCTTTGAACGAGGCGAGCACGTGTCTTTCTCCAACTGCAGTTTGCCATATCATCTGAGCGGGGTAGTCGCCACCAGCGAAGAGCTGGTCTTGACAACTCCTGAATCATTAAAGTCTCACTACAATATCAATGCTCGTGTCCGGCACGAGGTCATAGATATTGACCGCGCCAAAAGTGAAGTGGAAGTAAAAAATCTCAACACTGGTGAAGTATACCGTGAAGCTTATGACAAGTTAGTTCTTTCTCCGGGTGCCAAAGTGCCTGTGCCGCCTATTAAGGGGCTTGATGAAGTATCTTGTTTTACTGTGCGTAACGTAACGGATGTCAGAAGGATTCAAGAATGTCTTTCTAAAACCGAGGCTGTCAACGTTGTTGTTATTGGCGGAGGTTTCATTGGCATAGAGGCAGCGGAGAATCTGAAAATGGCCGGCTACGAGGTTTACCTGGTCGAGATGCTGCCGCAGGTTCTAATGACTTTTGACTTTGATATGGTACAAATTCTGCAAAAAGAATTGATTGACCAAGGCGTGAAGCTATATCTGAATCAAGCAGTTAACGCCCTTGAGGAAGGGCACGCCGTTCTCAGCTCCGGAGAGAAGCTGCCTGCAGATATTGTAATCATGGCAACAGGCGCAAAAGCGGATTCTGCTTTAGCAGAAAAGGCGGGGCTGGAATTAACGGAGAGAAAAGCTATTAAAGTGGATCAGAATTTCTTAACCTCAGACCCGGATATATATGCCATAGGTGACGCTGTCGAAGTCTTTTATGCTTTGTCCAGACAAACAGCCCCTCTTCCTTTAGCCGGACCGGCACTTAAGCAAGCGCGTTTCGCAGCTGATCATATGTACGGCAGATACACAATGAATACAGGTTATATAGGTTCCTCCTGCCTCAAAGTCTTCGATTACAACGGCGCCGTGACCGGCCTGACCGAAAATATTATCAAGCGAAATAATCTTCAGGTACCCTATGACTATGTTTATGTGATTCCCTCAGATATTGTCAGCATTATGCCCGGGGCTGAAAATCAGTATTTGAAAGTTATCTTCGAAATTCCAACCGGAAAAATACTTGGCGCACAATGTATCGGCCGCGGTGATGTGGTGAAACGCTGTGATGTTATCGCCGGCATGTTAAAGTTCGGCCCCACCCTGGAAGACCTGAAGGATCTCGAGCTATGCTACGCACCCCCATTTTCGATTGGCCGTGACTCAGTAAA
>JAQWBU010000050.1 GCA_028706195.1 Eubacteriales bacterium | reverse complement strand
TTCCGATCTCTCAGACCCAGACGCAAACCGGTTACCACATCGAGCTCCAGTTCACTAAGGTTATTTTGCATGAAAGCGAGAAAGGCTTCAAGCTGTTCAGAAGATATTACTTCCTGATCCGGCGCAGGAGCATCATCCTCCAGCGTGTCAGCTAAAACGACCTGTAAGTCTGAATCCTTATCGGAGATTTCCGTGTCTAAGGAAATCGAGAGATTTAGCGGCTCATGGCGCTTACGCGAGGCAGAACGCACAGCATCCAGCATCGAACGCTGTATCACCAGGCGGACGAATGTTCGAAATTTAGTATTCTGATTAGGGTCATATTGCTGTATTGCCTGTAAAAGTCCGATCATGCCTTCTTGCAGCAAGTCATCGTTATCGCCGCCCTGAATAAAAAAGGGTTGAGCCACGCTGCGCACCAGACCTTTATAAAGACGTAATAATTCGGCCGTCGCTTCTTCGTCTTCAGATCTGCTGAGACGCCACAGCTTCAAATCGCGCTCCTGAATCGGATCTCTTTCCTGCGGATTTGGCTTGTCTGACATTAGAAACCCCGCTGGCGCATTGCCTCAAAAGTAATGATGCCACAGGCGACGGATGCATTAAGCGAATTGATCTCGCCTCTCTGAGGGATCGTGACCTGAAAATCGCAGTGCTTCAGCAATTTCTCACCGATACCCCTGCCCTCACTGCCGATTATCAAAGCTACCTTGCCCTTCCAGTCGACTTCATAGTACTTATCTTGCGCAGCATCGCTGGTGCCATAAATCCAGAAACCCTCATCTTTCAATCTCAGCACCGTCTGAGTCAGATTGGTTTCCTGGCAAACCGGCACGTATTCAATTGCTCCCGCGGATGTTTTGGCCACAACAGCGTTGAGTGATACTGAGCGATGTTTTGGAATCACCACGGCACTCACTCCAGCGCCATCAGCTATACGCAAAATTGCACCCAAATTGTGAGCATCCTGCAGATTGTCCAATAATATGAGAAAAGGTGAAGTGCCTGCTTCTTTTTCATTGCGCAGGACAGAAGTCAGGTCAGCGTATTCGTATTCTTCCACAATGGCGATAACACCCTGATGGGCATTGGAGATCGCAATAGAATCAAGGGCTGCCCGGTCTACAAAGCTAACACGGGCTCCGCCGGACTCACTTTCTTGCGCCAGCTTGGCCAAAGGGTCATTCTGAGAAGCTTTATTCGCCCTGTTCAAAATAAAAAGCTGTCTGACCTTGCGTCCGGCCTTTAAAGCCTCCTGCAGCGGATTGCGTCCTTCAATTTGTTCGCCCGGCAGCAGTTCAATCTTCGCATTATTTCTTTGAAATTTTTGATTATCTTCTCGCGGCACTTTGATTACGCCTTTCTGAATACATCGTTTTTGAAAATCTTCCGGCCGGAAGATTTAGTTCAAACCCTGGAGTGCACAGCGAATGAGTTCAGCGACACGCCCGGTGTTCCCTGAAAGGATATGCGCACCCAGAAGCGCTTCCAATGCCGTTGCAGCTCGATAATCGGCCTGATCCGCTCCTTTGGACACGCTCTTGCTGTGGTAGTTACGCGCTCTTTGCAGCAGGCCTCTTTCCGCAGTACTGAGTTGGGCGGGATCGTTTTCCTGCAGCAGAATTTCTAAAAGACCGGCCTGACCTTTGGCGCTCACCATTTGAACAGCCTTACGATTCAGGACTCCAGCGGGTGACTCAGATTGTTTAACCAGAGCCATCCTGATTTCTAACTCAAACACTGCATCACCGATCCAGGCTAATGTTGAAATCGGATAATCAAAAAGCTGCAGCTTGCCTAAAGGACTGTAGCTAGGCTTATCAATATTAATAGTGGGTATACAGCTGCCTAAGGCCTTCTTATCTTTGACTTCAAACTGTCCGGCTGCATTTTTTATTTTTTTCAATGAGAAAACTCCAATTAGTCTTCCAGTAAGTGAATATTCACACCCTGAGGAGTGTCTTCAAGCCTGAAGCCGAGTCTTTCGACCTCATCTCTGAGCCGGTCTGCTTCCTCGAAGTTACGTTCCTGCTTTGCCTTCGTACGTTGCTCCACCAGTTCTTTCACCTCTGTCGGGATAATGATCTCTTCCTGTTCATCCGGCTTCAGACCCAGCACATGGCAGAGCTCAATAATTGTCTTGCGGGCATTCAGAAGCTGTGTTTTGGAAGCTTGTCCACTGGCTGCTGCAGTATTGGCCGCGCGCACCAGATCAAAGATGGCAGCGATGGCGTCCGCCGTATTCAGATCATCATCCATAGCTTCTGTCCATTCACGTCTGCAGGTGGCAATCGCTTCCTCCAGAGCCTGATCGATTTCCTTATCTCCGACTTCAGCTGCAGTTTCCGCTACAAACTCGAGTGTCTGCAGTGAGGTCCGAATGCGGCGGTAACTGGTGACAGCTGCATCCATGGGATTATCCTCATCCTCATCGTCGCTGAGAGTGAAATTTATCGGCATGCGGTAATGCGACTGCAGGATGTAATAGCGGATTATTTCATAGGGATAAAGCTCTGCCAGCTTGCGCACGAGGAAGAAATTACCCTTCGATTTGGACATTTTGATCTGGTTCACATTGATGAAACCATTGTGCATCCAGTAACGGACAAAGGGTTTGCCACTGGCTGCTTCACTCTGGGCGATCTCGTTTTCATGATGGGGGAAGACAAGATCAACGCCTCCGCTGTGAATATCAATTGTTTCGCCCAGGTTTTCCTGACTCATGGCAGAACACTCAATGTGCCAGCCGGGCCTGCCTGCACCCCAGGGACTGTCCCAGGAAGGTTCACCTTCCTTTTTAAATTTCCAGAGCACAAAATCCAGCGCGCTGCGCTTACCCTCTACATCGGTTACCCGCTCGCTGGCGCCTTCTTCCAGATCTTCCAGATTGTGATGTGACAGCTTGCCGTAGTCTTCAAAAGACGCAACTTCAAAATAAACGCCATCATCTGCGACATAGGCGTGTCCTTTCTCATAAAGAGAAGTAATCAAATCAATAATGGCGGGGATGGATTCAGTAGCGCGCGGATGAACGTCTGCACGCATAACATTAAGACTGTCAGCATCGTGGAAGTACTCTTCGATCATCTGATCGGCAAGTTCCCTTACAGTTATGCCTTTCTGCCTGGAGCGGGCAATCATTTTGTCATCGATGTCGGTGAAGTTTTGCACATAGGTCACTTTGTAACCCTTATACCTTAGATAACGCCGCAAGGCGTCGAAGGTGATTATGGGGCGCGCATTACCCAGATGCATCAGGTCGTAAACGGTAGGACCGCAGGCGTAAATTTTGAAATGTCCTTCTTCCAGCGGTATCAATTCTTCTTTTTTACGACTTGCAGTGTTATATATACGCATAAGGCCTCCATGTTTAAGTTGATTGATTTTTATCCAAGCTTCTCAATTAAAGATGCCATTTATAAACAGCCATAATTAAACAGCAAAAAAACCTGAAATGGCGCACTCCCTTCTTGATACCCAGCTATTATAACCAGGTGGGTGCCCTGCGGTGGTCTTAGAATTTCCTGCAAGCAGGCATATTCACATTCCACATCAACCCGGACTCCCCTTTAAGAAACGGTGGTCCAAAAACGAGAGCACCATCCATCTCAGGCATATTTATATTACCACGTCATGCCTTTCCCTTCAACGTCAGAGCTATTGTGTAACGTAGCTGATTCAAGGAGAAGCGGTATGTGCACATCATTTCAGTATAGCCCGGCCCTGTCCTCTTCCTGCCAGTAACCAGAGTACCGGGGGAAGAAGTCCGGACTCTTTTGTGTTAAAATGCTTAAGCTTACTAAGTATTAAATATTATTGATAACACAAGGAGGACGACCAATGCCGTCGCAATTTGAGCAAAAAGAAGACAGAGTCGCATATCTAAATATTGAGGTTCCCGCCGAAGATTTCAAAAAATCGCTGGAAAACGCTTATCTGAAAAATAAGCGTCACTTTCAGGTTCCCGGCTTTCGCAAAGGCAAGGCGCCATATCAGATAGTAGTAAATCACTACGGTGAAGGTGTTTTGTATGACGATGCTATAGATGATGCTTTTCCTGTCGCTTATGAGAGCGCTTTGAAAGAACATGATCTGAGACCATATTCTGAACCGAGAATAAATCTCAGCAGCATCAGCGGGGCAGACGGACTTGTCTTTGAAGCCAGATTTGCCCTGAAGCCGGAAGTCAAACTTGGCGAATATAAGGGAATTGAGGCTTATCGTCCGCCGGTTGAAGTTTCAGGAGAAGAGATAGATGCCAAAATCGAAGAAGCACAGAATAAAGTTGCCAGAAAAGTACCGGTCAGTGATCGTGCGCTCGAAAACGGCGACACAGTAACGATCGACTATGTCGGCAAAAAAGATGACGTGGCTTTCGAGGGCGGGACTGCGGAAGATTTCGACCTTGAACTGGGCTCCAACACTTTTATTCCCGGCTTTGAAGACGGAATAGTGGGCAAAAATGTCGGTGATGAATTTGATCTCCTTCTTACTTTCCCTGAGGAATATCAAGCTGAAGATCTGGCTGGTCAGGAAGTCGTCTTTGAAGTTAAAGTAAAGGCTGCAACTTTCACGGAAGTTCCGGATGTTAACGACGACTTTGTTAAAGATGTCAGCGAAAGCAGTGATACAGTTGAAGAGTACCGTGAAGAGATTCGTCAGGAACTTGAGAAAGCCGCAGCTGAACAGGCTGACCGAGTCTGGGAACGCAATATTGTTGAGAAAATCGCTGAAAACAGCGAGATCGTCCTGTCGGATTTCCTGATTGAAGATGACGTGGAGAGAGAGTTGCAGCGCCAAAGCCAGCAGTTCGAGATGTATGGCTTACGCTACGAAGATTTCCTGGCCTATTCAGGTCAGACACTGGCGAGTGTTCGCCAGCAAATGGCCCCCAATTCCCGCAAGAACCTTGTTTTGGCCTATACGCTTGATGCCCTTGACGAGGAAGTAGCTCCGGAAGTTACGGAAGAAGAAGTGGAAGCACTGATTGCGGACATGGCCGAAAAGTCACAGCTCTCTGTGGAAGAATATAAGGAAAAATACCTTGAAGACAACGAGGAGTACAAAGAGCGTCTTGAGTATCAGGTGAGGAGTGAGAAATTGCTTGAGCTTCTCCGTGAATGGAGTGTAGCAACTGATGTTGACCCGCACGCTCACGATCACGAACATGATCATGTTCACGACGAAAACTGTGATCACGATCACGAACACGTTCATGATGAAACTTGCGACCACGATCACGACGAAGAAGATGAAGACGACGAAGAGTAAGAGACCGGGTACGAAGAGGATTAGTGCTAAAGTTATAATAGATCAAGAGAATAGCTGTTTTGCAGCAAAAAAGGAGTAATTTTAATGATCGAAACAATTAATAACCAACTGGTCCCAGTAGTAGTTGAACAAACTAGCCGCGGAGAACGTTCTTATGACATTTTCTCCCGTTTACTTAAAGAGCGCATTGTCATCCTGAGTAATCAGGTTGATCATAACACCGCCAACCTGATTGTAGCCCAGCTTTTGTTTCTGGAAGCTGAAGACCCCGACAAGGATATTCAGTTCTACATCAACAGCCCCGGTGGCGAAGTTTCCTCAGGAATGATGATCTATGACACCATGCAGTACATTAAGCCTGACGTTCAGACAATCGCTATGGGTATGGCTGCCAGCATGGGAGCTTTCCTTGTGGGAGCAGGTGCTAAAGGCAAACGTTTCGCACTGCCCAACGCTGAAATAATGATTCATCAGCCTTCAGGCGGTACACAGGGTCAGGCTTCAGATATCAGCATCGCAGCTGAACATATTCTGAAAATGCGCAAGCGCCTCAATGAGATTCTTGCGGAGATCTGCGATCAGCCTTTGGAAGTGATTGAACGCGACACAGAGCGCGACCACTGGATGGACGCCAAGGAAGCAATAGAATACGGAATCATTGATAAAGTAATGACCAGATAGACTGAGCACTAAAATCTTTCTGAGTTATGCTTAAGGACACTGATATATGACAGATAAACAAAATAATGACAATCTATTTGAACGGGTTCATTGCTCGTTCTGCGGAAAACCGGACTCTCAAGTTGAACGTCTGATTGCCGGTCCCGGTGTTTATATATGTAATGAATGCATTGCCTTGTGCAATGATCTATTACAGGAAGAAAGAAACATAAGCTTTGGCACGCAAGAACTTAGCAGAGACAGTCTTCTGTCTCCGGATGAGATTAAATGCAAACTGGACGAATATGTAATTGGTCAGGATTATGCAAAAAAGGTACTGGCTGTATCGGTTTACAATCACTACAAGCGTGTATTTTCCGACCACATCGACAGCGAAAACAAAGACGTCGAGCTGGCAAAAAGTAATATACTGCTGCTCGGGCCGACCGGCTCCGGCAAAACATTACTTGCTCAGACTTTGGCCAGAATCCTGCATGTCCCATTCGCAATTGTTGATGCTACCGCGCTCACAGAAGCCGGCTATGTTGGCGAAGACGTGGAGAACATTCTCCTGCGTCTGATCCAAAATGCAGACTTCAATATTGAAGCTGCGGAAAAGGGCATCATATATATTGATGAAATTGACAAAATTTCCCGCCGCTCAGATAATCCTTCGATCACCCGCGATGTAAGTGGCGAAGGGGTGCAGCAGGCGCTGCTGAAAATTCTGGAAAGTACAGTAGCCAATGTGCCTGCTCAGGGAGGCCGCAAGCATCCGCATCAGGAGTTCATACAGATTGACACAAGTGACATTCTGTTTATCCTGGGTGGCGCTTTCGATGGTCTGGATAAGATTATTCAGAGCCGCATCAGCACCTCAGCCATAGGCTTTGGCGCCGATGTCAAATCGAAAAAGGCGGAGGATGCCAAGATCTTTACTCACCTCTTGCCTGAGGATTTGCTGCGTTATGGCCTGATTCCCGAATTCATCGGCAGAGTTCCTGTTCATGTCGCTTTAGAAGGACTGGATGAGGAAGCTCTGGTAAAAATATTAACCGAGCCTAAGAACGCCTTAATCAAACAGTATCAAAAGCTGATGGCCTATGATGACGTGGATCTGGTCTTCGAAGAAGAGGCTGTCAGGGAAGTTGCGCGTGAGGCTAGCGATCTGAAGATGGGAGCCCGCGGTCTGCGTACTATCCTTGAAGATGTGATGCTGGACATTATGTACGAGATTCCGTCACGTTCTGACGTAACGGAAGTAATCGTCACATCGGAAGCTGTTCGTAAGGAAGCTCCGCCAACTGTTATTTATGCGGAGCAGAAAATCCTCGAAGAGGGTGCATAAGTCAGACACCGGCGCAAAGAGCGCTCAGTAATTTGTAAGCAAAGCCCGGTTGCACTTGCGATAAGACGGATTTAAAATCCGCAGCTGTCAAAGTGGAGCCGGGCTTTTTTATTATGGCAGAAACGAAGCAACGGCCAAGACTTTCCCGATCTGCGCTGTGTACAAAGTCAGAAGATTTCTGTCTGCTGTCCGTAAGCCCTGCTTGCTCTCTCAAAGCTGATTTGCTGGAGTAACCGGGAGTTCCGCTTAAAGTAAAAGGCGTATTGCGGTCATCCGTTTCCGCGACAAAGCTTGTGTAACCGGGCAGAAACAATCTGGATTTATCGAAATCTATCAGGATGGCGTTCTCCCTCATCGTAATCATAATATTATCCGGACTGATGTCGCCATGCCACAAACCTATCCCGCATAATTTGCCGAAATTTTCTAAAGCGGCCAGAATCTGATCGAAAAACTTTTCGTATATATCAGAGGCTGCTTTGCTGATGTCTGTGATTGACTTGAGAGCAAAAGTACGCAGCGTGACAGCAGTCAGATGTTCAAAGAGAACTACAATTTCCGCCGGGTCTTCCTTAAGATCTATTTGTTCCATTTGATTGATTAATAAGCCTGTTCGCAGGTCGCACAGGCTCTCCGCTTCCACTTTATCAGTATTGTTGATGCCCAGACAACGCAGCAAGTGCGGGCTGCGATAACGAAACAGATAAGGCAAGAGAGTGTAATCGTTAAAGCTGCTTAAACTTTTGGCCTGATAAGAACGACCGTACTCGTCATGCAGCAGACGGATTTGACTTTCTTGAACATTCGTTGATATTGCTTGTCTTTCAGCTAACATACCTTGCTCCTGCTGCTAGAATAACGTCATAATAATGAACTACTATTAGGGAAAGCTGTCAAAGACTGACATTGAGTGCGAAAAGGAGAGAGCGTCAGCTTAACCGTCTGTTTGCCTGCAGCTGCTGCGGATGAACGTAATAAGGATCACTGTCATGTTAGAATGACAGAAGTCAAAGAACGGAGGTTTTGCTTAAACTACTATGTCTGATACAAACCAGAATCGTAATAGGAACATTAAGAGTCGTCAACTAACACCTCGCGATGAAGCGCCTGTCCAGGAAAAGAGAACGGATCAAGGCAAATCGAAAAATACTCGCAATGCGAACATTAATCGCAATAAGGGACGCAAGAGGAAGAAGGTTCAATCCGTCAAGCCGGATGGACCGGGACAGGCTGCAAACAAACAAACCGGCACAAAGCAAACTGAGCCGGGCAAGCAGCAAGCAGTGCAGAAACGAAACCCGGGTCAGCAAAGCAGGAAACAAGCTGTTGCCAGAGAACAGCCTCGTAATGAGCGCGCCCCCAAGCAGCAGGAAAGTCAAAAATCACTTAATCAGGAGATTGCCGGAAAAGAAAAGAATGTCGCAACAACTGAGCAGACCGGTCAAAAGAGAGCGCCGCAGAAGGAGAAATCTCATTCTCGCAAACAAGCTTCTCTGAAAAGACGTTTTGACAATATCGATGAAAAAAATATTCGCGCTGTTGAGACAGCGGAAGATATTCGTCGCGATATTGAGCAATTAGAACGTGACATCCGTCTTGATATCGACGGTATTCAAACCATCAATCTGGATCTATAGACTCCGGGGATTGCCGGCATGCATATGGCTAAATCAGAAAAAGAATTGCCGGAAAGGGAACTACCGCTCATTTCCGCTCTGAAGAAGACCAGAGACCGTCATTCTTTCCATATGCCCGCAAATCGTGGAGGGCAGAGTTTTTCTGAAGAATTTCGCACACTCTTAACACAGTTTGATACTACTGAGCTGGATATAAACGGTGACATCAATCAGCCTGACGGCGTTGTGCTTCAGGCACTTGAATTAGCGGCAAAAACATTTGGTGCTGCACAAAGCTATTTCATCACCAGCGGCACAACTAACTCTCTCAGAATTGCTCTTGCAGCAGCCTTTAATGCGGGAGATCGTGTTTTAGTGGCTAAGGGCAGCCATCTGTCAATTGCCAACAGCTTTGCGCTTCTAGGCTTAGAAGCGGTTTTCATCAAGCAGGACACATTGCCTCGTTTCCCTGATGGTCAGGTCAGCGAGATAGAAGTCCTGCGCAGTTTGCGTGAGGAACAGGATATTTCAGGTGTGATTCTGACGACGCCGGGTTATTACGGCGAAAATCTGCCTTTGGAGCATATTTGTCAGGCAGCCCACGCCAAGAATATTTCGGTCATTATTGATGCCGCTCATGGCGCTCACTATGCCATCAAGCTCAGCGAAAATTCTCTTCAAGAGAAGAGCTGGCCCCGGACAGCTCTGTCACAGGGTGCGGATCTGGTGGCTCAGAGCGCGCATAAGACGCTACCGGCTCTGACTCCGGCTTCTCTGCTGCATTTATCTGAAGAAGCGAAAGATACAGGACGCATTTCGACCAGCCGTCTGGCCAAGATGATGCCTGTCTTTCAGACCTCCAGCCCATCTTTTCCGATCGCAGCCAGTCTGGATTACGCTCGCGACTTTGTTGATCATGACGCTGCGGGGCAGGTGGCGGAGTTAATGGAGAATATCTCGGAGTTCGAGTCTCAGCTTCCGCCTGAGATTCACCGTGATTTCAGAGACGGTGATGATCCCTGTCGTCTGGTGCTGGATTACACAGCCACTATGAGTTCCCGGCAAAATGTCTGCGCAATTCTTAATGCTCACAAGGTCGATGTCGAATTAGTGGATGCCAGGCGCATAGTCTGTATTCCCGCTTTGGACACGCCACGCAGCTCTTTCATCGCTCTGGCGCAATCCTGTGTGGAAATCGCAGCTGGCGGTGGCTCTGAGCAGACACAAACTGGAATTGATATCGCCCAGAGAAGTGCATTTTTGCGGCAAAACAGTTCCTCTTTGTCATTGAGAGATAGTTTTTATGCTGAAAGTAGAGAGTTTAGTTTTGAAAAAGCTAAGGGTCAGCTCAGCGCAGGAATTATAGCTCCATATCCTCCCGGGGTGCCTTTACTTTGGCCGGGAGAGGAGATAAAAGCTGCAGACATTGCGCTGTGGAAGGATCTTTTGTCTCTGGCTTATGAAATCCGCGGTATAAAGTCCGGCAAAATTGAAGTTTTAACGGGTAGATAATGTGATGCAGATTTTCCAAACAGTAATGCTTCAAAAGATTAGCTGTGCTGCGATATGTTAATATTAAGTCAAAACTAACAATGTATTTAAGGTGGAGATGAAAAGCGGATGCAGCAAGGTAAATTTGTCACATTTGAAGGCGTAGACGGTACAGGAAAAACTACTCAGAGCCAATTGTTGGGCCGAAGTCTTGAATCTGAAGGGCTTGATGTATTACTTCTGCGTGAACCGGGTGGAACTGTTATCAGCGAAAAAATCCGTGATATTCTGCTTGATGCCTCCCAAAGCCATATGACAGCAGAAACCGAAGTTTTGCTCTTTGAGGCAGCCCGGGCTCAAATAGTGCGCGAGGTGATAAAGCCAGCGCTGGAGCGGGGAACATGGGTGATTTGCGATCGCTTTATGGATTCGACCGTTGCTTATCAGGGATATGGCAGAGGTTTGGATCTGGAAGTAATAGACAAGCTTAATGCTTTCGCTGTAGGTGAAACAAAACCCGATTTGACTATTTTGCTGCAACTGCCGCCACAAGGTCTGGCGGAAAGACTGGAAAAGCGTCATGAGCTGGAAGCGGCCGATCGTATTGACGGTGAATCAGAAAGTTTCCGTGCTGAAGTTGATCGGGGTTTTCGCGCTCTGGCTGCAAGAGAACCTGAACGCTTCCGCTGCATCGAAACACAGGGTACTAAGGAAGAGACAGCCGGCCTCGTACTTGAATTAGTTAGGAGAGTTCTATCATGAAACTGGTTTTTGCTATTGTCAGTGATGATGATTCATCATGCTTGATGACTGAGCTGAATCGGGCAGGTCATCGCGTAACTAAACTTCACTCAACCGGTGGCTCTTTGAAATTC
>JAQWBU010000049.1 GCA_028706195.1 Eubacteriales bacterium | reverse complement strand
AGAGTTGAGTAGCCCAGTATCGTCGTTACTGCGATCGAACCGCCTACTACCAAAGAGGGCAGGGCTTCGGGCAGGACTACCTTGAAGAGGATGCTCCCGGTGTCGGCACCCATTGAGCAGGCGGCTTCAATGAGACCGCCATCAACCTCCAGAAGTGAGGACTCGACCATACGCGCTACAAAAGGTGTGGCGCTTAAGACCAAGGGTACAATCGCCGCCGGAGTGCCAATTGTCGTGCCGACGATAAAACGGGTAAAAGGCATAATCCAGATCAAAAGGATCAGGAAGGGAATCGAGCGGAAGATGTTGGTGATGATGTTTAATACCTTGTTGAGCAAGGGTTTGGGGGTCAAGCCTCCCGCTGCAGTTGTGTAAAGCAGGAGCGCCAGCGGAATACCCAGGATGTAGGCGAAGAGAGCCGATATTATGGTCATGGCGAGCGTTTCCAGAATTCCCTGCCAGAGAACAGGTATAAGTGTATTTATATCCATTAGCTTAACTCCCTTTCATCTATTGAATAGCTAAGTCCTTCGCGTTCCAGCAAAGCGAGGATACGTTCGGATGCGCTTTCATCGTCGGGTAAGGCCAGCAGCATCTGACCGTAGGTTTTATCTTCAATATTTTTGCTGTCCGCATAGAGAATATTTACGGGTACTTTTGCTTCGAGAATGATTTTTGAAATCAGCGGCTCTTCCGCCGAAAGGCCGTCAAAGACAAGTCTCAGTCTCGCTCCGTTGTAAGAACGTTTGAGCAGCTCACCTTCGGGATAGATCAGCTTGCGGGCTGCAGAGCTCTGCGGGTTCTTGAACAAATCTTTGACCGAGCTCAATTCTACGATGCGACCTTCATCCATCACTGCGACCCGATCGCAGATATGTTCCACTACCTGCATTTCGTGTGTGACGACAAAGAGAGTGATGCCGAGTTCGCGGTTGATCTTTTTCAATAATTCGAGGATGGAGTGTGTCGTGGCGGGATCGAGAGCGGAGGTGGCTTCATCGCATAGCAATAGTTCAGGATCTGTGGACAGAGCGCGGGCGATGGCGACGCGTTGCTTCTGGCCTCCGGAAAGCTGAGCCGGATAGGCCCTGGCCTTGTCGTTTAGCCCCACAAGATCCAGTAATTCCGCAGCTCTGGCACGGGCTTTATCGCGGGAGAGGCCATGAATCTCCAGGGGGAGAGACACGTTATCGAGGACATTGCGCTGAGCCAGCAAGTTGAAATGCTGGAAAATCATGCCCATCTTGCGTCTGGTGGCATTCAGTTCCCGCGCGGACAGTGTTTCCAGTTCGCGCTCCTGCCAGATAACTGTTCCCCGGTCGGCTTTTTCGAGCCCGTTCAGCATCCGCAGGAGCGTGCTCTTGCCGGCTCCAGATGGTCCGATCACAGCCAGGATTTCCCCCTGATACAGCTGCAGATTAATATCTGACAGCGCGTGAACTTCGCCTTCCTTGCTGGAAAAAGTCTTGGAGACATTTCTGAATTCTGCGATTTGTTTTCCTTGCATTGATCCATCCTTTTGACAATAAAAAAGCCGCCTTCCCGGGCGGCCAGATCACAGTTCCATTTTTGGTTCTACAGCGTGATAAGCGAACATACCCGAGCATGCACAGTAATTGCGTTCATCATCATTGACATTCGCAGAGCGCTGGCTGAATTGTTAAGAATATTATTCACTCAAAACCTCATAATTAATCATTTGCTGTCAAACTGCAGTTTAGGTGAGCCTGATCCGGCTTGTCAAGTCTGTATGGCTTTTTGCCGGCTGTCTTCGCCTTTTTCCACAAAAAACATATCGCCTGCTGAGGTGATATGTTCATTAGTTTATAGTTTCTTCAGTGGCAGGGCCCTGCCACTGAAGATTCAAAGTTTAATTGTTTCTTATGCTCGCAGCGAAAATTTCTTGTCGAAGGAGCGATAAGTGAGGATTGCGATGACAATCGTTAGCAACAACTGCGAGAAGATAACGCCCAGCCCGATTACAGCGGTATTGGGGTCGGGATTGGGGCCCATGCTGTCCAGTAAGGAGCGGAACATGCCTTCATTAACCAGCTCGAAATTGAGGATCGCACTGGAAAAAGGGTCCACTGTCATTCTTACGCCTAAAGGGATGAAGAGCGCACTTAGCAATCCCAGAACCTGCCCCACCAGATAGTAGATGAAGTAGACCAGAACCGGGCCGCCTGCTCCCAGACGATGGAGTTTCGCTTCTGAGCCTACGGTAATGGCGAAGATGAATGTAAATATGCTGATCACGATGGAGATCAGGACGTAAACACTAAACAAAATTCCCCAGCTGTTAGCGAAGAGCACTTGGCTCAGAAAATTACCCACTACGCTGAAAACCCCGATATCCATGATTGAATTCAAGATGGTCATCAGGAGTAAGGCGAAAATTACCAGAGTTACTACAAAGTACGTCAGGTAATATCCCAGCCTTGAGAGCAGGAAATCACTGCTTTTTGCCGGGATGGCACGGTAGAGGTAGCCGCGCTTTCCTTGAAAGTTATGATAATCATTTGTTACAGTCTGAACAGTAACTATTATGGAACCGACAACGAGTGCCAATATGCTGACAAAGACACTGATGCCTGTCAGGGCGGCGTTGTTTAGCAGGCTCAGGAGCACTGCGGCCGCAGTGGCGAAGATCATCAGTGGATAGATGACTTTTGCTACCCGCCAGGTTTCTTTCATTTCTAAGCGATATAGTTTTCCAATCATGCGAATATCTCCTCAAAAGCTTCATTCAGGCTTTGGCCGCGCTCTGCGCGCATTTTGTCAGCCTGCTCATGCAGGACTACACGGCCATAGTCCAGAAAGACAATCTCGTCTACGATGGGTTCAATGTCTTGTATCAAATGGGTGGAAAGCAGTACAAGGGAATTTTCGCTGGCCTGGCTGATGATACCTCTCAGTATTGTTTTGCGCGAGGCGGGATCTACTCCTGAAATCGGTTCGTCCAGCAGATAGATCTTGGCGTCCCGTGACATCACCAGCATGATCTGGACTTTCTCCCGCATCCCTTTAGACATCTGACTCAGTTTTTGTGATCCTTCCAGTTTGAAAAAGTCCAGCATTTCACGGGCCCGGCCTTCGTCAAAATCTGCAAAGAAATTTTTGTAAATGGCGATGGCCTGATTTGCTGTCATCCAGTCGCTTAACGCCGTTTTATCCGGCAGATAAGAGACGATGGAGCGCGTTTCGAGACCCGGTTTGTGTCCGTCAATACGTACCTCTCCGCTGTAGGCGGCATCAAAGGCGCCCAATATACGCAGTAATGTTGTCTTGCCGGAGCCATTGGGGCCTGCGAGTCCGACGATGCGGCCGCCATCCAAATTCAGGTTTAAACGGTCCAAAGCCCGGACATGACCATAGTTTTTGCTTAAGTCTTTCAATTCAATTAAGCTCATAATGTATTTCCTCCCTCTTCTTCGTCCCAGTATTTTTTTACTAAGGACAAGGCATCATCCTGATCGAGCTGTAAACTTTTTGCCGACCGGATGTAGTCTTCTGTCATTTGTCTGGCGGAATCGCGGCGTAATTCTTTGATAACCTCTAGGTCTTCAGTGACGAAACGTCCTCTGGTCCGATCACTCTGGGCCAGATTCAAACGCTCCAGTTCGCTGAGCGCCCTTTGCACGGTATTCGGGTTAACTTCATATGTGAGTGCCAGTTCGCGCACGCTGGTGATCTTCTGACCCGGACTCCAGGAGCCTGTAATTATTTCAGCCTGGAAATGCTCCAACAGCTGAATATAAATCGGTCGCTGATTGTCAAAATTAATTGTCACCTTGTTCCTCCCTTCCTCTGCCGTTGTATGATTGTTTTAATGTATTAAGTATCTAACACAACAGTACAATAAAATAAAATAAAACGCTTGTCAAGCGCTTTTAAAAAAAGTTACAAAATGTGTCTTTTATTGTTGGAGATTTTGCCTTACTATTCTTGTAATATCCGGATACATTACTTATAATGACTGAACCAATTAAATACGATGATCTTATGAAGAGAGGCGGAGGGACTGGCCCTATGAAGCCCGGCAACCGCGGTGACGCAGCGGTGCTAAATCCAGCAGAATTGTTGTAAGACAAGTTCTGAGAGATGAGGTTGGTACGCGCCTCCTCTATGGAGGTTTTTTTTTGAAAGGAACATACAGTGTTTTATTTTAACAAGGATAAGTGGGTGTTCAGCTCGGAATCAGTAACTGAGGGACATCCTGACAAAGTTTGCGACCAGATTTCTGATGCGGTTTTGGATGCTTTGCTGGAGCGGGATAAGAATGCCCGTGTGGCCTGCGAAGTGGTTGCCAGTACCGGAATGGTGATTGTGTTGGGGGAATTGAGCACCACAGCCTACGCTGATATACCTCAAATTGTGAGAAATACGGTTCGCGATATCGGCTATGCCAACAGCAGAACCGGTTTCGACGCCGATTCCTGTGCGGTCTTGACCTCCATTGACGAGCAGTCCCCGGATATCGCGATGGGAGTGAATCAGGCTCTGGAATCAAGAGAGGGCTTAATGGAGGCCACGACCGGAGCAGGCGATCAGGGTATCATGTTCGGCTATGCCAACAGCGATACGGAAGAACTGATGCCTCTGCCCATAACGCTGGCGCATCGTCTGAGTAAGCGCCTGGCTGATGTGCGCAAAGCAGGGATCACCAACAGTCTCCTGCCTGACGGGAAAACCCAGGTAACAGTGCGTTACGAAGGAGATAAGCCTGTTCATATAGATGCTGTCGTTGTTTCGACCCAGCACTATGATAATTTCGATCTGGAAGAGGTGCGCGCTGAAGTCAAAAAACATGTAATCACTCCGGTCTTGGATGTTTCACTGTTTACCGATGATACGCGCATCCTGATCAACCCGACGGGACGCTTCGTGGTCGGAGGCCCTCAGGGAGATACCGGTTTAACCGGCCGCAAGATTATCTGTGACACCTACGGCGGTTTTGGACATCACGGCGGGGGAGCGTTTTCCGGCAAGGATCCGACCAAGGTAGACCGTACAGCGTCCTACGCAGCGCGTTATATTGCCAAAAATCTGGTAGCCGCAGGTTTGTGCTCTCAGTGTGAGGTCCAGCTGGCGTACGCAATCGGCGTAGCGCAGCCTGTGTCTCTGACGATCAGCAATTTTGGTACCGGAACCGTCAGTGATGAAGAGATGGAAGCCATTGTAAAAAGGGATGTTGACCTGCGTCCGGCTGCTCTGATTGAACGCTTCGATATGTTGCGTCCGATCTACCAACAGGTGTCTAACTATGGGCACTTCGGCCGCCCGGATCTCGATCTTCCCTGGGAAAAGCTGGATCTGGCACAGAAGTGGACGTAAAGCTGAAGTTTTCATTAGATTAGAACATTAGATTAAATTATTTCAGATAAACCGGTCGTATTCTCTCGGGATGCTTGCGACCGGTTTTGCATTTGCGGCCTTGATAGCTCAAAATCAAGTCTGAAGACCTTAGAATAGTAAAGCGAGGTGAATTGTGGAACAACAAAGCTTTCTGCCCGATAATTTTGCTAAAGAGTCTGCTGCTGACAGCCGGCTGGAAGGCGTTGTCGAGCGTATTATTTTTCATAATGAATCTAATGCTTTCACGATCATTGAATTGCTCAGCGATCAGGATGAAATTATTGTTACCGGGAAAATGCCGCCGCTTAACGTGGGTGAAACCCTGCAGATTGAAGGTGAGTGGACCGACCACCCGAAATATGGTCTGCAATTTGCCGCAAAGTCCGTGATCAAACAGGCTCCGCGTTCTGAAGCCGCGATTTACGCCTTTCTCAGTTCGGGAGCGATCAAAGGCATCGGCGAAAAAACTGCAGAAAGACTGATCAAAGCATTCGGCAAGGAAACTCTGGAAGTCATGCGGGAAAAGCCTGAGCGGGTGGCTAAGCTATCCGGCATCGGGCGCAAACGTGCGCTAAGCTTTCAGGAAGCGCTGCAGAAAGAACGCTCTTATCAGGAGCTTTCATTGCTCTTGCTGCCTTATGGCATCGGTCCGGCCCGTATTCGTACAATCTATCAGGAGCTGGGCGATGCGGCCGAAGCTGTTATCCGGCAAAACCCCTATTATCTGGCTCAGAAAGTACGGGGCATCGGTTTTGAGACGGCAGAGCGCCTGGCGGAAGCTTTCGGTATGGCGGGCGATCATCCGCTGCGCCTGCGCGGAGCGCTGCTCTACACCATGCAGCAGAGCCTGTTTCAGGATGGACACAGTTTTCTGAAAGAAAAATCCTTGCTGCAAAATCTGGCAGAGCGCTTGGAAGTAGACGCAGAAAAACTTAAGACAGCTTTGGGAAATCTTGTCGAAGAGGACTTGCTGCTTCGTTTCGATCCGGATGATACTCAGCTCCTCAAGCTAAAAGTCGAATCAGAAAACGACCAGCCATCGACTTTAGACCCGGAAAAGGCTGTCATCGCCATGCGTTCAGTCTTTGAGCTAGAGCAGGACCTGTCTCAGACCGTCCGCTCATTAGCAGCGAGACCCGAGGCGGAATGCGAAATTGACCCTCGTTATGGTGACGTGATCTATTGTAATCGTGTTATCGCGAAAGCTGCCGCCCAAAGCAGTTTCAAGCTTGAAGATGAGGAGATCATCACGCCCGGTGATGATCAGATAAAGGCGCTGCAAATGGCGCTGACGGCTCCTTTCTCCATTTTGACCGGAGGTCCCGGAACCGGTAAGACCAGCACAGTGCGTCTCTTGACCAAGATACTGCTGGCGGATGGACTTGAAGTTAAGCTGGCAGCGCCGACCGGACGCGCTGCGCGCCGCATGGAGGAGGTCTGCCGGGTGGAGGCCACTACCATCCATCGTTTACTGGACTTGCAGGTGGATGATGATTACATTCCTGCAATCAAAGAGTATGAAAAGATTGACGCGGACTACCTGATTATCGACGAGTGCTCGATGATCGATCTTTTTCTCTTCTATCGTTTGCTGAAATCGGTAGACAGTTCGACTCAGGTCTTGCTGATAGGAGATGCGGATCAATTGCCTTCAATTGGACCGGGACAAGTGCTGCGCGATCTGCTGGCGGACGAGAAGGTACAGGTGACACGTCTGCAGCAAATCTACCGGCAGGAAAAGGATCGCCTGATTGTGCGCAACGCCCATCATATTATTCGCGGTGAGGACCTGGAGTTCAATCAGAGCCTGGAGTCGGATTTTCTTTTCATCGAACGTGACTCGGAAACAGCCATGCTGACAGGTGTGTTGCAGCTGTGTGAACGCATTCTGCCTGAAGACTATGGCATAGACGGTATCTATGGCGCTCAGGTGGTCTCGCCGATCCGCCGCGGTGTGGCCGGGGTGGAAAATATCAATCAAAGCCTGCAGGAGGTGGTCCAGGGGATGGACTTTCCCCATGTATCCGCTTACGGAAAACGTTTCGCTGTCAAAGATAAGGTGATGCAGCTGCAGAACGATTATCAGCTGTCTTACTACGATATTCGCACGAATGAACGCGGTGAGGGTGTCATGAATGGTGAGCTCGGCGTTATTCAGGAGATTGATCTGGCAAGCAGAAGTGTCACGGTGCTGTTCGAAGGGGAGCATCTCGCCTCCATTTCTTATGAGCAGCTCGACAATATCGATCTCGCTTATGCTACCACGATTCATAAAACGCAGGGTTCCGAGTATCCGGTAGTGATCCTGGTGCTGCCACAGGGTGCACCTCCCCGCTTTTTGAATCGCAATTTGCTCTATACCGCGGTGACCCGCGCCCGTCAAAGGCTTTTTATCTTGTCCAGAAAGCAAACACTCAGGAATATGATTCGCACTGCAGAAGCCAACCGCCGGCGCAGTCTGCTCAGCTATTTTCTCAAATTGACCTAGGATTCCGACTAAGAACATGAGGAGTATCTTTCTGGAAAAACTCGAACGTCTATTTTATCCTCAGGTCTGTTCTTTCTGCGATTGTCTGATAGCTGAGGATAAAGGAGCTTCGGAGCGTTATGTCTGCCGGGCCTGTGAAAGCGATCTGCCTTTTCGTTTTAATGATGAGATTTACCCGGATCACACACCCTTTTTGCTTGTAGTCAGTTTTTATTATGAGGAGCCGGTGTTGAAGGCGTTGCGCCAGCTGAAATTCCATGGCCGCACGGATTTCGCCTCTGCGTTGGCTCCATATCTTTATGCAAGCTATCGCCGCCTCAAGCTGTCCTGTGATGTCATTGTGCCAATGCCCCTGCATCACAAGCGTCTGCGGCAGCGGGGTTATAATCAGGCCGGGCTCCTGGGTGAAGCTTTGGCCTCGCTTGTGGGGATTCCTCTGGTGGAAGATGCACTGCTGCGCGTTCATGAGAGCGGACGCCAAAGTGAGCGCAAAGGGCGGGAGGAGAAAATGGCTAATGTTCAGGGTGTCTTCCAGCTGAATGAAGATTTGCTGCCGGCGCTTCAGGGGCGTCGGGTGCTGCTTTTGGATGATATAGTCACTTCCGGCGCGACTATGACTGAGGCCGGGCTCTGTTTGCAGGCGGGTGGCATTGATGTGCTCGCTATGGCCTGCGCAGCCGGAGGCTTGCGCATTAATTAGCGGCACTGTAATAGATCTTCGATCTGACGGCAGTTATACTGAATGGACTGTTTATAGTTTTTTTATTTAAGGAGAAAAACGTGAGAAAGCGAGTTCTTATATTACTGGCAGAGGGTTTTGAGGCGGTTGAAGCCCTGACTCCGGCAAATTATCTGCGCAGGGCTGCGATTGAGGTGACACTTTGCTCCTGTCAGGAGTCTGAATTGACCGTCGCATCCGCCACAGATATACGCGTTGTATGTGATATTGAAGTGAATCAGGCTCGGGTTGAGGATTACGATATGCTGCTTATTCCAGGTGGTGATACGGGTTATAAGAATTTGCTTGAGAATGAACTTGTTCTGAAACTGATTCGGGAATTCGATGCGGCGGGCAAGTGGATCGGAGCGATTTGCGCCGGGCCCTTGGTTTTGAAAGAGGCCGGAGTGCTGGCGGGTAAGCGGCATACGTCATATCCCGATCTGAGAGCTGAGTTTGATCCTGAGTTTTATTCGGAGGATCTTGTGGTCTTCGATGGGCGTCTGATTACTTCGCGGGGTCCGACACCTGCAGTTGAATTCTCCTTCGCCTTGATTGCGGCTCTGATGCCCGAGCGTGTTGTTAATCTTCTAAAAGAGAAAACTCTCTATGATCTGACGCTGGATTGGCTGCGGCGTTGAGCGGGGGCAGCTTGCAAATGCTTAAGCAGCCCGGACTATCTTCAGTCTATTGCTGCAGACAGTTTCGAAGGCACTGCTCATAGAAGCTGCAGATTTACTAAAATATTAATAATTTATCTTTTTTTCTGATTAATATTCCTCAAAAACATAAATGTACTTGACATTCCAAAGAACAACTTAGATAATTGGCGATAGTTAAAATTATTTAATCAATTATTTTAATTAATAATTTGAACTAAACAAATTATATCTTAACTTTGGAGGTTGAACATGATTACTAAAGACGTACAGAAAATTGTAGCGGAACTTTTGGCCGTTGACTTGGGTGAAGTGACCCTGAACGCCAGACTGATCGAAGATCTTAATGCTGACTCTCTGGATGCCGTTGAACTGGCCATGAGCCTTGAAGAGCATTTCGAAGTCACAGTTGAAGATGATGAAATTGAGCGTATGGATACGGTCAACGACATTGTCGACACAATCAAAAAGCATCGTCCTGATCTGGAAGTCTAATTTACTGCTGCTGAGCTAATGTCCTTACAGCGACAGATAGGAGAGAGCTCTTATTGCTGCTGTCAATTTGGAAAAGAGGAATTATATGAAATTATCACTGATGAGCTGTGGAAAATCGCTGGGGCAACGTGTGATTGATAATGAGCACTTCGCTTCTTATCTGGACACCTCGGATCAATGGATTCGTGAGCGCTCCGGCATTTCTACCCGCCGTTGGGTTGATGACGAGAGTACCGTCGATATGGCGGTAGCGGCTTCTCAGGATTGTTTAGACAGATTACCTGAATTTGATCGTTCCAGGATCGAAGTGGTAATTTGCGCTTCGGTAACTACTGATGAGGTTGTGCCGGCAATTTCCGCTCAACTGCAGGAAAGGCTGGGACTCGATAAGGATGTTTTGGCTTTTGATATTAATGCAGCCTGCAGTGGTCTGGTTTATGCTTTGGAAATCGCGAGAAACTTGCTGCGAGTCCGGCCGGCAGGTTCTGCGGCCTTGGTCCTGGGAGCGGAGATGCTTTCCCGCAAGACGGATATGCAGGATCGCGGTAGCTGTTTTCTCTTTGGCGATGGCTCCGGTGCAGGTTTGTGGACTTTGACTGAGGGCGAGGAAGATTATTTCGCTGCCAAGACAGTTGGAGACACTGAGATGCTTACTGTGGGTCATGAAGAGCCGATCAGAATGGATGGACGTGCGGTTTTTCGCTTTGCAGTGAGCGAGATGTCCGACTGCATTCGCGAGGTCTTGGCAAAAGCTGACGTGGCGCCGGATGAGGTTGATTTTTATTTATTGCATCAGGCGAATCAACGGATCAATGATGCCATAATGCGTGATTTGAAATTGAAGTCGGAGCGTTTTCCTTCCAATATTGCCCGGATCGGGAACACTTCATCCGCAAGTATCGGCATTCTCATGGAAGAACTTTATAGCTCAGGGCAGCTTGACGGCACGAAAACCATTTGTCTGGCGGGCTTTGGCGGCGGAATGTCCTGCGGTGCGCTTTTAATGAAAGGACATGAAATTCATGTGGCTTGATGAGACTTTTGATCTTAAATACCCTGTTTTGCAGGGTGGCATGGCCTGGGTCGCTACTGCGGAGTTCGCTGCGGCAGTAAGCGAGGCCGGTGCCTTGGGGCAGATAGGCTCCGGTTCGATGTCGGCGGAGATGGTGCGTGACTCGATTCATCGGGTGCGGGAACTGACCGACCGCCCGTTTGGTGTAAATCTGATGCTGATGAATCCGGAGGCGGATGCTATTGCTCAGGTCCTGGCTGAAGAGCGGGTGCCGCTGATTACTACCGGTGCCGGAAGTCCGGGCAAATACATAGAGATGTGGAAAGAAGCCGGCAGTGTCGTTATTCCGGTGGTCTCTTCTCTCTCGCTGGCTCAGCGTATGGAGCGTCAGGGAGCTGACGCGGTAGTGGGTGAAGGTCAGGAAGCCGGAGGACACATTGGAGAACAGACTTCAATGGTTTTGTGGCCGCTGCTGGCTGACAATCTGTCAATTCCAATGATAGCTGCCGGTGGCATAGCTACACCCAGACAGGTGAGGG
>JAQWBU010000048.1 GCA_028706195.1 Eubacteriales bacterium | reverse complement strand
CACATTCAGGGATTTCATCAGTTAATAAACTGCTGTGCAGCTTAACCCGGCGACCGTCCAAATAGGAAAAAGCTCCCGGCCAGGGTGAGAGACCGCGAATCAGATTATGAATTTCCACAGCGGATTTAGAGAAGTCCACTCTGCCGTCTTCTCGTGTAAATGTGCGGCTATAGCTGGCCTGACTCTCGTCCTGGGGTCTGGGCTCAAGCTTACCTGCAAGATATTGCGGCAATGCTGTTCTGATCAAATAACGGCTTTCATCCTCCATTAGCTCCATCATTTCACCTGCGGTGATGTTTTCCGGAATGATCACTTCTCTTTGTGCCAGGACAGGTCCGCCGTCCATTTTATCGCTCATAAGCATTAAACTTACGCCGCTTAGCGTCTCACCTTCAATTATCGCTGTCTGCACCGGAGAAGCTCCGCGATACTTCGGTAAAAGTGAAGGATGAATATTCAGTGCGCCTTTTTTGGGCAGATCAAGTACTTTTTCGGGAAGATATTCGCCATAGGCAGCGGTCAAATAGAGGTCCGCTTCAATTTCACTCAAGTTCCGATAAAATTCTTCAGCATTCTCAGCCTGATTGTCAATAACTATGATGTCGCGAGCCAGAGCCCATTCTTTAACAGGCGTGGCGACTACTTCGGCTCTGCGGCCTTGTGGTCTGTCCGGCTGTGTTACCACAGCAAGAGGCAACATCTTCAGGAGCTCCAGTTCATCGAGAATGGCAACAGATAAGTCGCTTGAGCCGAAAAACACTATCCTAGGCATCTGAATCAGCCACCTTTGCCGAAATTATCTCTTCAGACGCAGTCTCGGTCTCGTCTTGCTCTTCTTCCGGCTCCAGTTTATGTAATCCGCCTTCAGCTTTATCTCTATACAAGACGCCGTATAGGTGATCTATTTCGTGGCAAACACAACGCGCTTCCAGACCGGTATAGGTCCGTTCAAACTCTTCGCCGCTGATATCCTGTGCTCTGACTCTGATTTCTTCCGGTCTCGTGACAATACCAAACAAGCCGGGCAAAGATAAACAACCTTCAGCCCCTGTCTGTTCTCCTTTTTCATCTATCAAAACAGGATTAATAAAGGCTGTGGGTTCATTATCCTCCACACCTTCCATTACAAATATACGTTTCAGCACGCCGACCTGAGGCGCGGCTAATCCGAGCCCATCTTCCTCACGCATAGTTTCAAACATATCGTCGATCAACTCACGTGTACGTTGGTCGAAATGCGTGACCTCACGACTTTTTTTTCTCAAAGTGCCATCGCCTTCAAGAAGAACATTTCTCAAAGCCATATTATCCTCCTACCTTGAGTATTTTATCATAGCTGGGGTGAAAGCTGGTGACTCAGCTTACAGCATGGACCAGGGATCTATATCAACACTTACAAACACCTGCTCAGGCATTTTAGTATTATCTACAGTTAATTGCAAAAGGCGTGTCAAAACCTCAACCGAGGGATCGCGGGCAATAATCCTGAAACGGTATCTGTCTCTCATCTTATTGATCGGAGCCGGAGCTGCAGCGGATAAGTCAGTATTTTTGAAACTGCCTCCATACTGATCGATTAACTCGCTGGCATAGGCATGAAGTGCCTGTGCACCCTCAGCAGTGTCTTCCGGGGAAAACCCCCGAATAAAGAAAACACCGAGGTGACCAAAGGGAGGATACTGCATTCTCTCCCTGAAACTGATTTCTTCACGATAAAATGTTTCGTAATCCTGAGCAGCAGCAGTTCGAATAACGAAATGTTCAGGCTGCAAGGTCTGGAAAAATACTTTTCCAGCTTCCTGTCCCCGTCCTGAGCGGCCTGCCATTTGCGCCATCAGCTGGAAAGCGGTTTCCGCATCTCGGTAATCTCCTGTACCCAGCATTTGATCGGCGGACAAAACTGCTGACAGCGTTACGTTGTGAAAATCGTGTCCTTTTGCGATCATCTGTGTTCCCAGCAATATGTCAGCTTCATGTCTGGAAAAAGCGGAAAGAATATCATCATGTGATGTGCGCGAACGGGTGGTATCCTGATCCATACGCAGGATGCGGGCTTGGGGGAAATCTTCCTGCAGTGCAATTTCAGCCTGTTGAGTGCCCATCCCCACTCCACCGATATGCTCACTATCACAAACCGGACATTTCCGAGGAACCGGCCGGAGTCTGTCGCAATAATGACAGACCATGCGCAGACTGTCCTCTGAATGTCCCCAGGAGCGCCTGTGTGCTGTAAGAGCGACATCACAGTGGTTGCAGCGCATCTGCCAGCCACACTTGTAGCAGATAATTGAGCGTGAAAAGCCACGTCGGTTCAGCAGCAGCATAGCTTGTTGTTGTTTTTCAAGAATCTGACGCAGCTCATCTTCCAGAACATCACTTAAGAGTCCCTTCCTTCCGCGCATCAGCTGGCGGCGCATGTCCACTATCTGCACCTGGGCAACACCATGAGTGCCAATACGTTTGGGCAAAGTTAAAAGCTGCGATTTTCCACTCTGAGATCTGTAAAAACTGCTGACAGATGGTGTCGCTGAACCTAAGACCAGAACCGCACCTTGAAGCATGGCACGCATACGGGCGATTTCTAATGCGTGATAGCGTGGCTTGGTTTCAGCTTTATAAGTTCCCTCCTGCTCTTCATCGACCACAATCAGACCGATATTTTCTAAGGGGGCGAAAACGGCGGATCTGGCGCCCACCACGATCTGCACTTGTTTTCTAATTATTTTTTTCCAGGCCTGATAACGCTCAGCCGGAGAAAGTCGGCTGTGTAGTATTGCTAAATTTTCACCGAAACGACTGCGCAGTCTTCTTGTCATCAGAGGAGTCAGGGAAATTTCGGGAACCATTATCAAAATTTCCTTGCCCATACTGAGGATCTGCCGGGCCGCCTGCAGATAGACCTCAGTTTTGCCACTGCCTGTGACACCATAAAGCATGTACTCTTTCAGCTCATGCTTGTCACTTTCTGTAGCAGCTGAGACAATACTGTCTATGGCAAAATTTTGTTCCGGAGTCGCTATTTTAGGGAGTTCATGTTCGTAGGCAGGAATCTTTGTGTCATCTTCCTTCTCTACTCTGGTGCGGAAAAATTCGATGATGCCGTTTTTTTCCATCGTTTTGAGAATGGCCTGACTTACACCCACAGCCTGGCGAATTTCATTCAAAGGGGCGCTGTTATATTCCAGCAAAAACTCTATAATACGTACGTGATTAATCGATCTCAGATCATCACCTTCCAGCAGATCCAGTGCGCTTTCTCTGTCTACGAGCCTTGCAGCCTGCGTTGATTTACTGCCGCTGGTCAGTACGTAAGGCGGTGCCATTGTATCAAGAGCTTCAGCTATCGTGCAGAAATACCGACGCTTCATTTCCCGGGCCAGAGTGATTTGCTCCGAAGTCACCACTGCTTCCCCGGTCAGTACTGCGACAACAGCTTTAACTTTATCTTCTGACAAATGATCCGGAAGTTTGTTTAGAATCTCAGTTACATAGGCGCGCTCCGCCTTGCGGCGATTGGCAAAGGGTACTTTGACAACTGAACCCACACTGATTTGTCCTTCAAAATTCTCAGGAACTTTGTAAGTCCAGGGTGAATCAAAGCTGCGATTTGAGTTTGTTAAATGAACATTTACGTATGAGCTCACAAATCAACTCCTTTCATTCAGTTTATCGTATTAGAGCTTAAGACTGATCTATGAACGAAAATAAGTCAATTTGTGTCGATGTCGGCAATCCTTCCAGAGCGCCACACAAACGCAGCTCTTCGATAACAGCTGAATTAAGGCCTGCTCTGAGTTTCAGGTCTTCGACACTAAGGAAAGGCTCTTTTTCTCTCTCCTCAACTATCGGCAAAGCAGTCTTTTCACTGATTCCGGGCACAGAAGCCAGAGGCGGCCTGATCTTTCCCTTCGTTTCTACCACAAAATTTGTTGCAGCTGAATCCTCCAGAGAAATCGGCAGGAACTGTATATTGCGCCGGAGCATTTCGCGCACCAGTTCCAAGGTATAGAAGGTTTTTATATCCGTGGCAGATGAACGTAAATTTCCTTCGGCAGACAAGGCTGCAATCCTTCGTTCGATCGCTTCCAGGTCTTCCAGCATGTAGCTGGCGTCAAAAGTTCCCCGTATCGTGAAGGAGGCTGCGTAATATTCTTCAGGATAATATACCTTGAACCAGGCGATTCGCAACGCAGAAATGGTATATGCGACAGCGTGTGCGCGCGGGAACATGTACTGGATTTTGCGGCAGCTTTCTATATACCAATCGGGCACACCGCAGGAAAGCATCAGCTTTTCCTGTTCAGGCGTCATGCCCCGACCTTTTCTAACTCTTTCCATGATGGCGAAAGCATCTTCTTTGGGCAGATCGTAGGAGAGCAGAGTCGTCATAATGCCGTCGCGGCAGCCGATTACGTTATCAATGGTGCAGGTGCCGTCTTTAATCAGTTCCTGCGCGTTTCCTGCCCAAACTCCTGTACCGTGCGAAAGACCGGATAGCTGAATTATATTGTCATATGTTTTCGGCTTGGCTTCTCTGATCATATCGCGCACAATGAACGTCCCCATCTCCGGTATACCAATAGTACCTATTTCTTCTTCATCATCACTTTCAATACCCAGAACTTCCACACCGGAGAATAAGGACATTACCTTGGGATCAGGTATCGGAATCTCTGTCACATCTACCCCTGTCCAATCGGAGAGCAGTTTCAGCATGGAGGGATCATCATGACCCAGAATGTCGAGTTTCAGCAAGGTATCATGCATTGAGTTGAAGTCGAAATGTGTTGTGATGATTCCTTCTTTGCGTTTATTGGCAGGATACTGAATGGGGGTAAAATCATAGATTTCATATTCATTGGGAACAACTACCATGCCGCCGGGATGCTGACCTGTGGTCTGCTTCACGCCTACTATCTTCTCTGCCAGTCTTTGCTTTTCGACTAAAGGTCTGTTCTTTTCAAGTTTTTCAAAATAGGAGTTTACCAGACCGAGAGAGTTTTTTTCCGCATATGCTGAAATAGTGCCGGCTCTGAAGGTAAAATCCTCACCGAACATTTTTTCAATAAAACTATGCGCACGCGCCTGATAAAAGCCGGAAAAATTCAAATCTATATCCGGCTGCTTG
Organism: Eubacteriales bacterium; assembly: GCA_028706195.1. Classification (GTDB taxonomy): domain Bacteria; phylum Bacillota; class Clostridia; order Saccharofermentanales; family DTU023; genus DTU032. The sequence goes on along the minus strand of JAQWBU010000048.1, from coordinate 6,153 downwards.
TCGCCGTCAAAACCCAGAAACGTTTCGAAAGGAATATTATGGCCGTCTCGCCGCATATCAGCACCGCAGTCAGGGCAGTCGCGCTGCGGAAGATCGAAACCCGAACCATAGCTGATATCATCAATCATTTCGCAATAATGGCATTCAGGGCAGAGGTAGTGGGGTCTCAAGGGGTTAACCTCAGTTATGCCGACAAGTGTGGCCACGAAGGAAGAGCCTACTGAGCCCCTGGAACCGACTATATATCCGTCTTTGTTGGATTGCTCGACCACAGCAGCGGAAATATAATACATTACGGAGAAACCGTTGCCGATAATAGCGTCAAGCTCTCTCTCTATGCGCTGTTCAATTTCCTCGGGAAGCTGACCGTCACGTCCGTAGATGGCGTGAGCTCTCTCATAGGTTTTCTCACGCAGCTTTCCCGGAGCGCTCTCGATTTGCGGCGGGAACGATCCCTTGGGGAACGGTCTTAAACCATCATCAACAGATGCAGCAATTTTCGCAGGATTCTCCACTACAACTTCAAACGCCTTGTCGCTGCCCAGATAAGAAAACTCCGCCAGCATTTCGTCCGTTGTCCGAAAATATAGCGCAGAATTTAACTCATCCTCGGAAACACCGAATTTTTTGGCGGTGATTATCTGGCGGTAAATGTCGTCTTCCGCTTCCAGATAATGGGCGTCGCCGGTCGCGCAGACAGGTAACGAGACCAGCTCAGCCAAATCAATCATCAGCCGGTTTAGATCCTCCAGTCCTTCCAGGGCGATCGGCGGATACTGCGGATTATCACTCTTCGTCAGAAAAAGATTGTTGGACTTTGGCATTATTTCCAGATAATTATATCTTCGGCAACGCTTAATCAAATCAGACTCTGATAAGGCTGTCTTAGTCTTCTCATAAGACTGTCCGCTTGAACGGTATAGCTGCAGCAAGCCCTGATAGATTTCACCCGATACGCAAGCAGAACCTATAATCAGATCATCCCGAAAAAAGTCTAAGTTTGAAAAAGGAATTCGCGGTTTAAAATAAAACTGCTCTGTGAGTGAAAGCGAGACCAGGCGGTAGAGATTATAAAGCGCGAGAGAATTTTTCGCCAAAAGTACAATGTGATTATGTCTGCTTCTGCGCTGGCGTCGCTGTTCGAAGTTAATTTCTCCGGCCATTTGATTAAGGGAGGTCAGACTTGGCTCCTGTAAAGATTGCCACAGCGCATTAAAAGCGAGCAAATTCGACTTGAGATCACCGCAGTTTTCAGAAAATTCACTAACTAGCTGAGGGAAATATTTATTGCAGAAGTCTTTGAGTTCGCCACACAGCAGATAGGGCATGAAAAACTTCACCCGCGGCGCTCCGGCTTCAACTCTAAATCCTTCTTTGCGCAGTATCCGTATCGATTCGATCCGATCAAGCAATAGTGGACGACCATCAATAGCTAAAGCAAGATTCTGCAGTTTAGCGATCCGCTCCGGATCGTTTTTCAGAATTTCCTGTTCGCTACTTTCCTGCCCCTCGACTCTGATGTTCAAGCTTTTCTCGTTCTCTGTGACGCTCAGGGCAATGATCCCGCGTTCAAGTGTATCTACCTCCGCAGACACATCTTCAGGCAGACCATAACATAGTAGCTGCCCGTCATCGACGACATAGCCTTCCATACCCAAAATCAGCTTAATCGGCTTGCCCGTGCGCGCCATTTCTTCGCTGGCCTCAAAGGCCGCCGGAAAGCCCTGAACCACACCGTGATCAGTAATCGCTACAGCGTCATGACCAAAATGCGCTGCCTGACGCACAATATCGCCCGCATCGATCAAGGCATCATCTTCACTCATCATTGAGTGAATATGGAGTTCCACTCTTTTCACAGCGGCATCATCACTGCGCCGTTCACGCGGCGGAAGTAGTCGGATACCACTGGCCTTAAGCTCACATTCGTTGCGGAAATGATTGAATTGGGTGGTGCCTCGCACACGCGCCCTGGCACCTTTAAGATTTGCTTCCAGACGCGCAGCAGTTCGTTCATCGCAAAAAAGCATGATTCGGACAGAGCTGCTGTCATCAGTCAAAGCGAACGAAACGCGGCACGTGCCATTACGGTTCCTGAAAGTTTCAAAAAAACTGACATCTCCGCTGACAATGGCTGTTTTGATTTCAACACTGATATCTTCTGCAGCAGTGTCTTTATAACGCTGGCTCCAGTCGCTGCCCCAGATGAGTTTGCCGCTTTCACTTCTTTTGTCTTTCTTCTTGCTTTTCTTTGCAGCTGACAGCACTTTCCTTTTCTCTGAAGAAGCAGCGGAGGTATCAATTTCAATCCCGCATTTAGCAGCGCTATGATCACGCAAAAATGTGCGCAAACTTTCTGCAATTTGCTTCGCTCCGCCTGATCCATCTGCTTTCAGGACATAAGTATTCTTGTCGCAATCATAGACTAAGACATCATCAGTCACATCAGCCGCCAATACGTTCATTTTTCGCAAATGATATAAAAGCCAGGGCAGTAATTTCTCACAATAAACAGCATGAGCGGTCTTGGATTCAGCAGCCGCTGAATCCAGCTCATGGGAAATTATTACATTATCAAGAGAGTATTCGCGAGCGATCAGCTGTTCAAAAGAACTCAGGAGTGATGGATCCGGATAGCTGTTGTTGGATATTTCAATAAGCAGTGAAGCAGGTGCTTCAACTTTAATGGATTGGACCAGACTGTCTGCAGCTATCTCAGCTGACATATTAGTGGGCGCGACAAAATCGGCCAGAAAGAGGCCTAACTCATTAGATGCCATTTGTCTGCTCCGACTCCTCCAACAGTTTAGCAATCTCCGCCATTAAAGCGGGAATCGCTTCTTCCTGACTGACCTTGCGAATAATGTCGCCTTTTCTGAATAAGAGGAAAAATCCTCGTCCGCCCGCCAGGCCGACATCTGCTTCTCTGGCCTCTCCGGGTCCATTGACAGAGCAACCCATCAGGGCAACTGTAAGGGGTGCTTTGATCAGGGACAGTTTCTCTTCCAGCTCTGCTGCCATATTCATCAGATCGACTTCAGTACGGCCACAGGTAGGACAGCTGATCAGGCGAACACCTTCATCTCGCAAGCCAAGAGATCTGAGAATAGATATGCCGACTTTAACTTCCTGAATTGGATCTGCAGTTAAGGAAACACGAATCGTATCGCCAATACCGTCGACCAGGAGGCTGCCGATACCTACAGCTGAACGTATAGTACCTTCACGTTCTGTTCCCGCTTCTGTCACTCCCAGATGCAAAGGATAATCAAAATGTTCGGACAACATGCGGTATGTTTCAATCATCATCAAAGGAGATGAAGCCTTGGCAGAAACACAAATATCTTCGAAGCCAAATTTTTCCAAAGCCTGACAGGCCTGGTACGCAGAGTAGGCTAAAGACTGTGCATTTACGCCGTCATAGAGATTGCGGATTTCCTTGGAAATGGAACCGGAGTTTACTCCCACGCGAATCGGAACACTGCGTTTACGCGCCAGTGTGGCTATTTCCCGTACTCCCTCTTCTTCCCGCATATTGCCCGGATTTATTCTGATAGCGTTGGCGCCTGCGCGTATGGCCGCCAGAGCCAGCCTATAATCGTAATGAATATCTGCCACTACCGGAATAGGCGAATGAAGACATATATCTTTCAGCGCTGCAGCCGCTTCCGCATCAGGAACCGCCAGACGGATGATGTCGCAGCCTCCATCAGCAAGACGCATTATTTCGGATAACGATTCCTGCACATTTCTGGTATCCGTTGTCAGCATGGACTGAACTGAAATAGGAGCGTTGCCGCCAACGCGCACTCCACCCACCTGTACTTGCCTTGTTTCTCTTCTTTTAATCATATAAATCAAAACCCTAACAATCTCGATGCATCAAGATATATAACCAGGATGAACAGTGCCAGAAATATCACTAGACCAACCGAAGTAACTACCTGCTTAAAACGGTCAGACAAGGGCTTGCGCTTGATGCCCTCCATGGCCGCAAACAGCAGATGTCCGCCATCGAGGGGCGGTATGGGCAAGAGGTTGAAGAACCCCACGGCCACAGATATCAGGCCGAATAGCATCAAGACATACTCAATGACCTGCCTGAAAGTCGTGCTCTGCTGCACAGTTTCGCTGACAATACTTACAATTCCGATAGGTCCTGCGAGGCTGTCGCGCAAACTTAGCTGACCGCTGAAAATCATCCCGATTCCGGCAATGTTTGAGCGGATTATCGACCAGGGGTATGCAAAGGCTTGATTCAATGTATCCCCAAATTCGTATGATTGCGTCAGATAAAGGCCCAGTGGCATATCGGATATAATCAGAGAGGGGGCTGATTGCACACGCATACGCTCTTCATTTCGAATAATTTCAATTGTTAAAGGCGTGCCGACAGAAGAAGAAATTACATTGCTTATCCGTTCATGATCGGAAAAAGGAATACCCTCAATCGCTATTATTTCGTCTTCCACCTCAAGAACAGGATTACCGGCATTTGAATCCGGGGCAACATACTGCACCACAAAACGACCGTTATCATCCAGATATGTAATTCCAATTGCAGTTTGCTCAATTTTTTGAGGAGACAGATGCGTCCCCTTTTCCTCACCGCTATCAGCATCGAGATAAACTATATCCCAACCGGCGGCAGGATCACCTGTCACCTGTGCCATCGACGCATCCAGACCCGAGCGAACGCGATATCCGTTAATCGAAATTATTTCATCACCTGCACCGATCTCACCGGATGCTGCCACAACAGTTTCATTTTCAACAGTGCTTACCTTAGGGATAATGGCACCGGTCAAATTGAACAAAATCAGGAAAGCCAGAAGTGCGGTGACTAAGTTGATGAAAGGCCCCATGAATACAACGACAGCTCTTCTCCATTTGGGGCGATTGAAAAATAAACCGGGATCGTCAGCATCGTATTTTGCCTCAATTTCTCCTACCTCAGTTTCTTCTTCTCCGGCAAAACGGACAGAAGCGCCTATAGGGATAGCTTTAATATTGAATTTAACGCCATTTTTTTCTCGCTCAAAAAGCACCGGACCCATAAACATTGAAAACTCTTCAATCTTGAAGCCCAGGGCTTTCCCCATAAAGTAATGGCCTGCCTCATGTAAAATCATGATCAGACTCAAAACCAATATTCCAACTAAAATACCAAGAAGCGTCATAGGATCTCCTGTGAATCTAAACTATAGTGACTGCATGGGATTAAAAGCGTAGCTCTCGAAAATTGCAGCCTTGGTTTTTTCGTGAGCAATTATCATATCATCATATGATGCCATTTTCACACTGGATAGATTATGAAACTCCTCCAAAGCTTTCGCAACAATATCAAAGATTGTTACAAATGATATCCGTTCATGTCGAAACAGGAGATTGGCAGCTTCGTTAGCTGAATTGAACACCAAAGGTAGCAGCCCGCCGGCATGGATAGCTTCACGGGCCATACGCAGGGACGGAAACGCTTCTTCGTCCGGTCGTTCAAATGTCATCGTGTTGTTTTGAGGCTGATAGGGATCAAAGGCCAAGGCTTCGTCTCGCTCTAAAATTTCCGGGAATGCCAGCGCCTGGTGAATAGGCTGCTTCATGTCAGGCGATCCTAAAACAGCCATGACACTGCCATCGGAAAAAGAAAGCATAGAGTGGATCAGGCTTTGCGGATGGATAACGACATCAATATTTTCTTCATTAGCTTCAAACAGCCAGTAGGCTTCAATAATCTCCAGCCCTTTGTTCATCAGACTGGCTGAATCGACCGTAATCTTAGCTCCCATATCCCAGGTAGGATGGCGAAGTGCGTCCTTGAGGCTAACACTCTCCAGCTCCGTACGCGAATATCCGCGGAAAGGCCCGCCGGAACAGCTTAGATAAATGCGTCTCCAGGAACCGGCCGGACGTCCCAGCATGCACTGCCAGATGGCCGAGTGCTCACTGTCCACCGGGATAATCGTGGCACCGCAGCGACGTGCTTCGCTCATGACCAGTTCACCTGCGGCAACCAAAGTTTCCTTGTTTGCCAGCGCTATCTTTCGACCCAGACGGATTGCTTCCAGGACCGCTTCGAGCCCGGCAAAGCCGACGATTGCAGCTACAACAGTATCAACTTCAGGACAGCTTGCAACAGCGCGGTTCCCTTCCCTG
>JAQWBU010000047.1 GCA_028706195.1 Eubacteriales bacterium | reverse complement strand
CCGTCGCGTGTAACTTCAACATCGAAAAAATGCGAAGCGTACTGTGTGGCGCAGGCACCTAATCCGTTGAGACCTAAACTGTACTCGTAGTTTTCACCCAGATTGGTCTTGTACTTGCCACCGGCATACAGTTCACAAAAAACCAGCTCCCAGTTATAACGTTCTTCTTTCGTATTATAATCAAGGGGTATACCCCGACCTTGATCTTCAACCAGAATGGAATAGTCCTTAAAACGAGTGATCGAAATCAGATTTCCGAATCCGGCTCTGGACTCATCGATCGAATTCGAAAGTATTTCAAAAAATGCCTGCTGTGCGCCTCGTAAATCGTCAGATCCAAAAATTACACTGGGACGCAAACGTACTCTGTCTGCACCTTTCAGTGAGGAAATGCTTTCATTATCATAGTGTTTACTCATTAAAATCTTCCTTTGCAGTAATTTTGTCATGTTCAGATTTAAAACTCAAGCTACAATTACCGGCAGTGCTTTACAAAAGTTGAAAGCTCAGGTAAAATAGCGACTGTTCGCATCACATGCGGGTGTAGTTTAGTGGTAGAACATCAGCCTTCCAAGCTGATCGTGAGGGTTCGATTCCCTTCACCCGCTCCATTTTTTCTCACGGGCATATAGCTCAGTTGGATAGAGCAACAGCCTTCTAAGCTGTGGGTCGCAGGTTCGAGTCCTGCTATGCTCGCCACCTTTCAACCCCCTAAAACATCAGTTTTATGGGGTTTTATTCTTCAGGAAACAAAAGCTGTTCCAGAACATAGCCACTGCGTCCGTCCGGCAAACGCACTCTCACCCAGCCTTCGTCGGGCTGGCTTGTTTGAAAGACCCTGTCCCCTCTTTGTAATGTAGCTACGAGTTCATTGCCGTCAGGAGAGAACATAACCTGCAGGCTGTTTGCCCTCACCTCGACCTCGATCTCGAAGATGGTAGCATCAGGATCCACCGTGGTGCTTTGCGTCACAACGCTCTCCGTACTTACAGTTTCTTCTTCGCTGCCGTCTCCGGAGCCGATACTTGATATCCCCCAGACCAGAAGCACCAGAACTACAGAAATAATGGCGACAAAAGTCAATATTGAAAGGCTGCGCGAGCCAGGAAAAATATGGGTGACTTTATGCAGTAATTTTTCAAACGCAGCCTTTATACCGCCTGCATTCCACATCTTGATACGATCGATCAGGCCTGGATCAGGAGGATTCTCATCTTGTGTGCGAGCGGCTGACGGATAGCTTTGGCTGTCTCTGTCATTTTTGATCAGGCTGGCTTTTTGATTGTTGAAGCTGGATATGAATTTCGGAGCTTGTTCCTGACTGTCCATGTAATCTTTGACTTGTCTTTCTCTTTCCAGTTCAGGCGGCAAGACGCGAACGTTTCCGTCGCGGAGCGGGACAACCTTTGAGCGCCGGATGGATTGCAGAAAGTCCGAATAGTCGTACTGAGAAGTCCCAAAGGACGCCGTCTTGTAATCACTCATCTGTGCGGAGTCTATTCTCTGCACATGGACAGAAAACCAGGTCGTGTCCTGTGCATAACCTGATTGTGATGCTAAACTGCTCAATTCCGCCATAGATACGTTCAGCTGGCGCATGTCACCGAAGAGCTCCTCCAGCTCCTCAACCCTGAACAAATCTATAAATTCAGGATCAATCAGGAGGAAATTGTCGTTTTCTCGAGGTCTGAAGGCATAAAAATCGAGCTTACGGATGGAGTCTGATAAATTTATATCAGGTTGCAATGTGGGCTGCTGTCTGTAAATTCTTTCTCCGCGATGCAGATATACACCCAATTCTTTTCGACAGAAAAGCAAAACAATCTCCGCTGTCATCAGGAAGAGAAAATCAGCTTCCAGCTGATCATCAATTTCTTCCTCCATAAAGCGGGACAAACCTTGTATCTGCAGATTGCGGAAAGCCAATTGCCATTGACGCAATTGAACGCGGGTATTATGGATCGCCACCGGATCATCTTTATCTGTCAGTATTCCTGCAATTAATTGAACACGTCTGTTTCCCGAGGCAACGTAGTGTTGCTGTCGGTGTGTAGCCAATAAACCTATATCGCGGTCATTGAGTTGTAATGTGAGCTCCTTGCGATCACGTTCGGCCAGATGAGCCGTCAAGGTCGATCGGATCATAGCTTATACCAATTCTCCATCAATATATAAATGATGAGTATCCTTTCAATCCCGGCACTGTTTGATATTCCGGGTAAATAATTCTTCTACGGCGCTTATTCTACCACGTTTGCTTTAGTCCTTGCCGATCTCTTGCCATTCCTGCGCTAGCAGACCGAAGAGATTCATATCGAGAAAAGTGGAACCGCGGCGCACATATTCACGCTGTCTTCCTTCCTGCCGAAAGCCCAGACGGTGAAACAGTTTGAGGGAAGCTTCATTACCGCTGATTATTCTGGCATTGATGCGATGCAGGCCCAGCTCCTCGAAAAGATAATCGATAAACACTGTCATAGCCTCTGTTGCCAAGCCTCTGCCTCGTATCGCTGTGTCCAACAAAGCTATGCCCACTTCAGCATGTCCCATGTCAAAATCGACAGACTCGCAAGTGATAAGACCTACAGGATCGTTTTCATATAAAATCGTATATACAAAAGCTGTGTCCAAATCGTTCCAGTCCGCCAGGAGATTTTCCAAATCACCGGCGGAATAAGTTCGCACCTGACCGGGCAAATAATAATAAAGCACGTCCTCATCCGCAAATAATCCCGTAAAAGCTCGATAATCACCTATTTTGAGGTTGCGGATAAAGACTCTCTTCCCCTCTAAGGAAGTATTTCTCAGCATTGCTTTTAACTTTTTGCTGTGATCAGACTCTGAATTCAGGTCCATATTATTAAACATTTTCGCAACGTCGTTTCTTTCTTTTCTTATGCTTAGGCAATATTTTAAAATTAATGCTATACTGCTTAAGTCTTATCTTAAGCTTAACACCTAAAGCAAGTCTGTTAAATGATAATAAATTGATTTGACACTAAGTGATTAGCTTGATACAATTCTTTTTGCGCTTGCGAAGAGACACGGTGGAATTAGCTCAGTCGGTTAGAGTGCCAGGTTGTGGCCCTGGAGGTCGTGGGTTCGATTCCCATATTCCACCCCATCTTTTATTGCAGTGGGGTGTAGCCAAGGGGTAAGGCACGGGACTTTGACTCCCGCATTCGCAGGTTCAAATCCTGCCATCCCAGCCATGATCCACTAGCTCAGTCGGTAGAGCATCTGACTTTTAATCAGGGGGTCTGGGGTTCGAATCCCCAGTGGATCACCAGACAGAGTTCCGTCAACAAGCGGGACTCTGTTTTTTTATCTAATTATATTTGAGGAATTCCAGGTTAAGCAGGAAATCCTTTATATCAACGCCGCCGCTGAATCCTGTCAAATCACGATTTTTACCCACTACACGATGGCAGGGTATGCAAAGTGGAAGTGGATTTGCTCCCAGAGCCTGACCCACGGCACGCGACAGCTGAACGGCCTTCTTATCATCCTGAACAATCTCATTAGCGATATCTTTATAAGAAAAAAGATGAGCATAGGGAATATTTCCGGTGACTTCCCAGACTCTCCTTTGGAATGGCGTTCCTTCCTCTGCCTCATAAGGGAACGTGAATTCCTGACGCTCCCCCTTCAAGTAAGCAATGATCTGTTCAGCAGCTTCAGTAAGAACAGAATACTGTTCAGGCAGGCCCAAAGGCGCATCAAGCAGGGCAGGTCCTTCCAGCCCTTCCCTGGTTTGACCGTCTTTTTCAAACAAATCATAAAAAAGGACGAAGGAGCGAGTGAAACTATCTATATCACTACCTTGCCGGACAAAATCAATCCTGGAGATTTTGTCACCCTGTTCATTAGAAATCAGGGCGATATAGCCGAAACGCCAGGCGATAAATACCAGCTGTCTCGAAGAAAACTGTGGTAAAAAAAAGCTGCGGCCATAAATGGCCAGGTCATTATCAAATTGACCTTTACAGATCCGAAAGCCATCGTCGGGCAAATCATCCGGGATAGAATATGAGTCCAGACGATACAAAGCAGGAAAATCGTTAAAGACTGCTTCAGCAATCCTGTGAGTCAGCTGTGAAGAGATAGGCTGTGATTCGTAAAATATAATAGCCCAGGAATCTTGAGCCATGGGATTTTGCAGATAAAAATATCCGTTCTGACCCGCGTCAGACCACAAATATATATCTATACCCTGTAATTGTTTATCACGGATAAAATCGCGGGTCTCGCTAATGTTTTTGCGAAACAGAATAGTATTAAGCCTCCGAAATTCAGCAGCATCTTTAAGATAGCAGACTTTTATACTGGGGATTGAAGCGGACATAGGCTAATCCTTTCCCTCATAGACAATAGACACTGTTAAATTATAACGTATCATAGGCTGCAAAACTGTGGCTTATGATTTCAGGCTATAGAATTTCGTTCATAAGTAAGATAGCGGAAGTATGAACCGTTCTCTTCCTGCCACTCCCCGACTGAGCTCAGTTTAAAGTTCGGATCGGAATTCAGATCAGGAAAGTCACAGTCTGAAGGATAGCTTTTGAAATGTTGTGTGACATACACACGATTAGTGTAATCAAGGAACTGTTTGTAGACTGAACTGCCCCCTGTGACGAAAAAATCATCGTCCGTGAGCTTATGCTCCCGCTTCAAATCTTCAATGTGCTCCAGCACTTCAGCTACATTGTGGGCTACAATCGCGCCTTCAACCGTAAAGTCAGGATCCGAGGTCAGCACAATATTGAGACGACCGGGCAAAGGTTTTCCACCAGGGTGTGTATTCATGGTCAGACGGCCGTAGATAATCACTTTCCCCCAGGTCAATTCTTTAAACCGTTTCAAATCGGCTGAAATAGGTTTTTGTAATTGACCGCAATATCCGATCCCCCAGGTTGAGTCACAAGCGACAATCGCATTCATCTATCCACCTCCAAAAATACAGGACTAAATAGCCACAGGAATATCTTTAACAAGCGCTCCATGTTGATAATTCTCGAAAGAAACACTGTCAACTGTAAAGTCATAAAAGTTTTTCACCGCAGTATCGAGCACTAATTTCGGCGCGGGAAAAGCTTCACGTTCAATGACTTCTTTCACTATAGGTATGTGGCGGTCGTAGATATGTGCGTCTGCAATTACATGTACCAGTTCACCGGGTTCCAGATCGCTTACCTGAGCGAACATCGCCAGGAGTACGGCATATTGAGTAACATTCCAGTGATTAGCCACCAGCATATCGTTGGAGCGCTGATTCAAAATTGCATTCAGCTTATTGTTGCACACATTGAAAGTCATGCTGTACGCACAAGGGTAGAGGGCCATTTCACTCAGATCTGCATGGTTAAACATGCTGACTATCATGCGGCGTGAATACGGGTTGTGTTTCAGATCATAGAGAACGCGATCTACCTGATCAAACATTCCCTCTTTATACTTATGCTTCTGAGCCAACTGATAACCGTATGCTTTGCCGATGGTGCCGTCAGGCAGCTTCCACTGATCCCAGATCCCGGTGCTTAATTCATCAACGCGATTGGATTTCTTCTGCCAGATCCAGAGCAGTTCTTCTACAGCACTTTTATAAAAAACCCGACGCAGAGTCATAATAGGAAATTCTTGAGAAAGATCGTAGCGGTTAACTAAGCCGAAACGCTTGACAGTATGAGCCGGTGATCCATCTTCCCACCTGGGCCTTATCTTCTGCCCCTCATCGGAGCATCCATTCTGAAGAATATCTTGGATATTATCTCGGAAAATTTCATCACAGCGACTCATATGAACTCCTTACGCTAATAAAAAAGCCCACAGTCTATGCTGCGGGCTTATGGTCGGAGTGAGAAGACTTGAACTTCCGGCCTCTTGGTCCCGAACCAAGCGCTCTACCACCTGAGCCACACCCCGTTGCTCTAGTGATTTTACGCATAATGGCGAACCTTGTCAAATACAGATGCAACTACTGATAATCAGGGCACAAATAAATAGGGTTCCAGACTCGCGAATTTCTTTTCCTTTATCCCCGAAACCTGCATCAGATCCTCTAGCTGTGCAAATTTACCGTTTTCATCCCGGTATCTCAGGATAGCGGATGCAGTCGCAGGTCCTATTCCGGGAACCGTCAAAAGATCAGCTTCTGTTGCCAGATTAAGATTAATTTTTCCGGAAGCAGTCCCGGAATTATTGATTTCCCCGCTTTGAAAAGAAAATTCAGAACCTGCGGCTTCTACTTCTTCCCGGCTGGGAACATATATTTTTGAATGTGGTTGCAGCATTGCAGCCATGTTCAACGCATCTGATGCTGCCTCAGCTGTGGGCCCGCCGGCTTCAGCGATAGCATCACTTACAATAACGGTATCAGAGAAATAGTAGACTCCCGGTTTATTTACAGCGCCTGACACATGAATAGGGAAAAGATAAAGAGTGGTGGGTGCTTCACTTGTCAGAATATCCTCGCTGTGATTTGTATCTAACGTAAGCTGCTCAGGGTCCAGCTCCGACTCTTTGTCAAAAATGAAGCGTCCTAATATAGCAAATGCAATCACTGCCAGCATCAGGACCAGTAAAGTGCTCTGTCGCCTTCTTTTTTGCTGATCGATATTTTTGCGCCTGTTCATTTGCGACTCCGCTTAAGTAAATTTTCACCACAATACAAGAAAAAGCGGGGCCAAATCGGCCCCGCTTGCGCGTTTATATGTCAATTCTGTTCTATTTGGCAGGTCTTGAGTTTCGCCAAAGTTTTTCCAGGTTATAGAACTCACGATCTTCTTGCCGCATAATATGCACTATGATATCGCCGTAGTCGAGCACTATCCATTTTCTGCTTTCCATGCCTTCCACCTGACGTACCTGATACTGTAGCTTTTTGCCTACAGCTTCCTCAACTGCGTCTGAGAGAATTTTGCAATGCGTAGAACTGCGGGCAGTGGCAATTATGAAATAGTCTGTTAAAGATGTGCGTTCTCTTACCTTGATCGTTTCAATATTATCTGCCTGCTTGTCCTCTAACGCTTCCAGAATTGTGTTAAGCAGGTTTTCAATAAATTGTAACGTTTCCGGATCTTTTACGACAGTTTGTTCAGTTTCATTAGTCATCTTCATTGTTGATTCAGGATTCAAATATTCACCTCATTTCCAAAGTTAAAGACTGGTGTCTTTCTTCTATTTTAATCTATTATAAGCTTCCTTGCTCAGTGGGCATATTTCCTGATCTGAACGCTCTAGAGCAGCAAAGACTTCCTCGAAGCAGCGACACACAGCCTGATCGAGATACTGACTTTTCTCTGAGACAGCAGCTTCCTCAGCGAGAGCAAGTGAACGAATAATCTCCAGGTCCTTGAAAGGACGCCCATACTCAATCTTGTCAGCCAGAAATACTATTTTTTCCACTGTGCTCATTTCCGGTCTGCCGCTCGTGTGATAGTGAATTGCGTTGAGAACATCCGCTGATTTCACTCCGAATTCCTCTCGCGCCAGAAACGCTGCAGCCGGACCATGTCTCAATTCAGGGTTTTCTTCTTCGTAGCCCAGATATTTTTCTGCGTAGGCCCATTGTTCCTGAAGAGGCAGTTCCTTCGCCAGATCATGAAGTAAAGCGGCGGTTCCGACTTGCAGCGCTGAGACACCGTGTACAGCTGCCAGCTCCAGCCCCAAAAGACAGCTGGATGCACTATGCAGTCTGCGTTCAGAACCCAGATAAGGAAAGAGTCGTCGCTCGTAAGCGTTGAGTTTTTGCCAAGTTGCTTCATCTAAATCATCAATTACTTTTGCATAAGAATATGGACGATAAATTTCAAGTAATTCATTGACTTTAGCGGGTAGTAGTTCTGAGGCTGAAATTCCGGCCATTAAATTATTACGCACCTCGGTAGCAGAAACAGTTGAAGTTTTCATGGTGAAAAAGTCTATTTTAGCGCCGTATTTCCGGCGTAAGTAATCCGCCTGTTCTTGGCTTTTTTCCTTATCAGCATTCCCTCGAAAACTTATCGCGAAAGAAACAAGGGATATAATTTTTTCATACTGGTACCACTCTTCGACTGCAAAGAGGAAATCGGAACCGGAAATCAACTGGATCTGAACGCCCGGATTCTCCGTCAGTAGTTTTTCTATCGTATCAATAGTGAAGTTTTGTCCCGGAGTCAGTATCTCACGTTCGCTTACTTGGACATGAGGTAAATGATCTGTAGCCAACCTGGCAGATTCAGAGCGAAAAGTTGCGAAACTAAGTCGCCTGCTCTTGTGGGGCGGCAATCCGACCGGCATTACTATTAGTCGTTCAAAGGGAAAGGCTTCAGCTGCTGCTTCCACCATTGCCAGATGTCCATTATGGAAGGGGTCAAATGAACCTCCGAATAAACCTATTAAAGCTCCTGTCCGCATCAATTCCCCGCCTAAGTCCCTTTTCCCTGATTCATTAACTCTAGTCCCCTTTTTGGGCCCTAAGAACCAGATAAGCGTTAATGAAACGATCAATATCCCCATCCATCACGGCGTCAACATTTCCTGTCTCAACGTCAGTGCGATGGTCTTTAACCATTGTATAGGGACAGAATATATAAGAACGTATCTGATTGCCCCAGGCGATAGAACCTACGTCTCCTTTTAAATCTTCGATTCGCTCCAGCTGTTGCTGCTGCGCCAGTTGATAGAGTTTTGACTTCAACATGGACATAGCAGTCTCGCGGTTTTGAATCTGTGAGCGCTCGTTCTGACAGGAAACCACTATGCCGGTAGGCAAATGTGTGATTCTAACCGCAGAGCTTGTCTTATTGACATGCTGTCCTCCGGCACCGGATGCCCGATAAGTATCTATACGCAAATCGTCCGGCTGAATATCGATTGTGATAGTGTCGTCCAGCTCGGGTAAAACTTCGCAGGAGGCGAAAGAAGTGTGTCTTCTTCCGGATGAGTCAAAAGGCGAAATACGCACCAAGCGGTGCACACCATGTTCAGAAAGCAAATAACCGTAAGCGTTTACTCCCTTGACTCGGAAAGACACACTTTTAATTCCGGCCTCATCACCTTGTAACAGATCCAAAAGTTCGATGGTATAGCCATGATCTTCGGCCCAGCGCACATACATGCGTTCCAGCATCTCAGTCCAGTCCTGAGCTTCGGTTCCGCCTGCACCAGCGTGCAACGTCACCAGAGCATTAGCTGAATCATGCTCACCTGAAAGCATAGTTTCCAGACGCAGCTGTTCATAATCTTTATTATAATTTTGCAGAGCACGCTCTACTTCTGCTGCTACATCAAGATCTTCAGCTTCGCTGCCCAACTCACAGAGGACCTCGATATCTTCGAGTTCACTTTTAAGTGCAAGAAATCTCTTTTCCTTTCGCTCTAAGTGAGAAATGCGTTCCTGAATTTTCGAAGCCTTTTTCGGGTCTTCCCAGAAATCCGGCTCCATGGTCAATGCGCTTAAGCGTTCAACCTCTTCCCTGTCTGCATCCAGACAGAGAGATTGCTCCAAAAGTGCCAATTTTTCTATGTGATTTTCGATTATGCTGTTAAGTTCTGAATATATCATTAAATACTCCTCCCTGATTACTGATTCTCCAATAACGTAGAACCACCAGGTCAGAATCTCCCCAGCTTGAAAACATCAAGAGAAATATGCAGAAGACGCGTCGTTTTGTATACGATTCCTGCTAAGCGGCCGATAGCAAAAGTCAGCCAGGCAAAGAGAAAGGCCCGTATCAGGCTGCCGGCCCACAAAGAGGAAGCCAGAAAATTTAATAATAAGTTCTCAGCCAGTGAAAGTATGCTGCTGAGAACGAAGAACTGGACAAATATGTAGAATTTGAAACCTTTTGTGAGCGAAGCACTGGCTTCCATCGCCTGAAAAATATTGCGATCTTCGTAGATCTGTTCCAATAGAGTCATTGAGAGCATAGTCGCTACGATGTAGTAAGGAATTCCTAAGAAAAAGACGGAAAACATACGCAGCGAAAGCATGGCTAATGAAAGCAGCAAAATAGATGGATAATATTTCAAGGCTATTCTTCTGGTGCTGTAATCACGTAAAGTTCTGGGCAGAGTAATATTCAGATCTATGCCTCTGGCGGCGATATTCACTGTTTCATTTTCTGAACCTTTGTACTCCAGATAATTCAAAGCGCTGTACAGAATGAAATAAAGGGAAACTGCATTCAGCAGCAATTGTTTTGCCAGAGTAATCATCAGCTCATTGCTCGGAACAGGAAAGCCCTTACCATTGAAGAGGAAAGATTCCAAAGCACTGTAAAATTCTAAAACGGGAGCTTGTAGCGGCTCCGTGACGTAAAGAACAGCAGCAATAATAAAGAGCAGCAAAAGAGCGGCTCTGTTACTCCTCACATCAGGAGCTTTATCAATTTTTAATGCTTCCCAAAGAGAGCGAAATCCCACTAGCGCTTCCTTTCAACACCGGTGATTCAATATATCTGTTCAGGCAAAGATTAACACAGTAAAGCCCGTACTGTCACGATTTTGACTGTTTTGTACCATCAGCGAAGTATTGATACTCCCTTAACTCCGCGAACCTGTTGCAATTTTTGTTCCAAATCGCTTAGCGAGGCTTCACTGCTGCTTGCTTCTGCTGTAATCAGGGCGTGTTTATTTCCCATTTGAGTCTCACTTACCTGAAAGGACTGTACTTTGCCCCCTGCTTCACGCACAGCACTGACACAACGAAAAGCTATATTGTCCAGGTTTTCCAGCTCAAGAATTATTCCGACGCTGCTGGCGTTTTCCACTTGAACCAGTCGGACAGAATCTCTATATTTATAGTAAGCACTGCGGCTGATCTTAACGCGTTTACAAGCTTCATTGATGGAAAGTCCTGTTTCTCTGTCCACCAGCTGCTTTACTTGAATCACTTTATGGAAAACCTCAGGTAAGACATCTGATCTGATTAAATAGTATTCGTTTGCGACCATGTCACTTATTTCCTTTAGCTATTGTCAGATAATCGAGACAAGCACGCAAAGCAACGCCGCGATGACTGATTTTGTCTTTTTCCATATCCGGGATTTCTGCCAGTGAAACAGAATAATCATCGGGCTGAAAAATGGGATCATAGCCGAAACCATGTTTCCCTGATGCCTGGAAAAGGATTTTTCCGTGGACTTTTCCATCGAATATTTTCTCTTCACCTTCCGGAGAAATTAAGGCGATACTGCAATTAAAATGTGCGCTTCTCTCACTATTAGGAACATCTTTCATCAACTCGAGCAAGTGCTCATTTCTGTCTGCTGCCTGCAACCTTGCTGCGGTGGATCCGAAGCGGGCCGAGAAGATGCCCGGAGCGCCGTTCAGGGCGTC
>JAQWBU010000170.1 GCA_028706195.1 Eubacteriales bacterium | reverse complement strand
GACCCGGGGTTTATTATCGATCAGTATATTAAAGTTACAGGAAAAATAATGCTCCAGACTAGTGTTCTCAAACAATTTATGCAAAAGAATATCAGGATCTGCGGTGCGTTTATATTCAATGCTGATGCAAAGGCCATTGAGGTCAGTTTCGTCGCGGACATTAGTTATATCCTGCAAACGATTCTTTTTTATCTGATCGGAAATATCATCGATGATGGTCTCCACCGTGGTTGTGTACGGAATTTCCCGGATTTCGATAATTGCATCTTTCCGATTTATCTCAGCTATACCCCTGAGTTTAATAGAGCCGCGGCCGCTTTCGTAGATTTCCCGCATTGCCTCCTGATCATACAGAAGTTCAGCAGCTGTAGAGAAATCAGGAGCTGGCATGTACTCTAGTAAATCAACCTTGGGATCCTTCAGCAAAGCAACGGTGGCAGCGCAGACTTCACGCAGATTGAAAGAACAGATGTTGCTCGCCATGCCGACAGCTATGCCCTGATTACTATTTACCAGTATTGTCGGAAATTGGGCCGGCAAGAGGCGCGGCTCCTTAGTTGTGCCTGAGTAATTGTCGATCATATCGACAGCATTTCGATCCAGGCCGTCAAAAATAGTTTCACAGGACGGATCCAGACGTGCCTCAGTATAACGGGCAGCAGCATACTGCATGTCGCGCGAAGTAACACTGCCGAAGTTTCCCTTCGAATCTATCCAGGGGTGCAAGAGAGCGCCGTTGCCGCGCGTCAGGCGCACCATAGTTTCATATATGGCCTGATCACCATGAGGGTTCAACTGCATCGTCTGGCCGACTATATCGGCCGATTTCGCCCGCGGGCCGGACATAAGCCCCATTTTGTACATGGTGTAAAGCAATTTGCGATGTGATGGCTTAAAACCGTCAATTTCGGGGATAGCTCTCGATACAATTACGCTCATAGCGTAGGGCATGTAATTATTATAAAGAGTTTCTGAGACTGTTGCAGGTATTACCGCAGCCGTCTCCTCCACTTCTGTCTCAATCAGATTTTCTTCAGTCATTAGTTCTCCTAAACAACATCCAGCATATCTATATATTCATGGCCATGAAGTTCAATATATTCACGCCTGTCAGCTACTCCTTTACCCAGCAGTAATTCAAAGGTCTTTTCAGCATTTCCGTTATTTTCCTCTACCACTTCAATCAGACGGCGTGTCTCCGGATTCATGGTTGTCAGCCACATCATCTCAGGCTCATTTTCCCCGAGACCTTTGGAACGTTGAATGTGAACCTTTCCGCCATCAAACTGAGAAATAATATCTTCTTTCTCGCGTTCGGAATATGCAAATTTTGTAGTTTCAATACTGCTTTTAAGATGAGTAATCTCAAAAAGGGGTGACTCAGCTATAAAGATCTTATTCTGTTTAATTAACTCCGGGGTCAGCCTGTAAAACATAGCCAGTATCAGTGTGCGGATCTGGAAACCGTCGACATCGGCATCTGTGCAGATGATCACCTTATTCCATCTCAGGCGGTCAATGTCGAACTGAGCCACATTCTTCACCTGTCTGCTGCCAAGATCTACTCCACATCCCAGCACCTTCAGAAGATCCATAATTATATCGCTGTTCAGAATGGAGCGAATGTCAGCTTTGAGACAATTGAGAATCTTGCCCCTTACGGGAATTACTGCCTGGAAATCGGCATTGCGCGCCATTTTGACAGATCCTAAAGCGGAGTTTCCTTCAACGATGTAAAGCTCTCTTTCAGAAACATCCTGAGAACGACAATCTACAAACAGGCGTGGTTTATTGGTGAAGTCCATCGAAGTCATCAGGTCCTTCTTGACACTGATGCGCATCTTCTCGGCTTTCTCGCGACTACGCTTATTGATCATGACCTGATCCAATACACGCAAACCTACTTCACGATGTTCTATAAACCATATTGTCAGCTTATTTCGGATCAAGTCTGTCATAAAACGCTGAATGTAGCGGTTATTGATCGATCGCTTTGTCTGGTTCTCATAACTGGTAATTGTGGAAAAAGAGCTTGTCACAATGATCAGGCTGTCCTCAATATCGCTGAAACTGATCTTGCTTTCATTGCTTTTATACTTATTCTCCTGTTTCAACCAGTCATCAAAAACTGAAACAAAAGCGGACCGGACCGCCCGGTCGGGAGAGCCGCCGTATTCCAGCGGTGATGAGTTATGGTAATAAGCTAAGAGATTGTTTTCGTTATTAAAGGCGAAAGCGACTGTGGCATTCACGCGGTATTCTTCCCTGTCTGAGCGGTCCTTTCCCTTGCCTTCACCCTGGAAAGAGTAGGCATCGCTCATACGACCCTTCTCTTCGTTTAGCTCTCTGACATAAGCCAGGATACCGTCAGGATAAGAAAAAGTGTGATATTCACCGCTGATCTCATCTTTAAACTCAAAAACAGTTCCGCTATTTACTATCGCCTGCTGCTTCAGTGTCTCCAGGAAAAATTCCGTCGGTATTTTAATATCCGTCAAAACGTCGTAGTCCAGTAAAAAATGTTGCTTTGTGCCGGTTCTGCGGGATTTAGTCTCAGTCTTTTTCAAACCACCGATGTTCTCTCCGCGCTCAAAGTGAAGCTCGTACACATAGCCGTCGCGTGTAACTTCAACATCGAAAAAATGCGAAGCGTACTGTGTGGCGCAGGCACCTAATCCGTTGAGACCTAAACTGTACTCGTAGTTTTCACCCAGATTGGTCTTGTACTTGCCACCGGCAT
>JAQWBU010000169.1 GCA_028706195.1 Eubacteriales bacterium | reverse complement strand
GTCCGTGCCGCATGGTGGGACCAATAGTTGAGGCTTTGGCTGAAGATTTTGACGGTCGTGCCAAAGTTGGCAAAGTCAACGTTGACGAAGAGGATGATCTGGCACGTCAGTACTCAGTTATGAGCATCCCGACGCTGGTGATTTTCAAAGGTGGCGAAGTAGCCGAACGTCTCGTCGGTGCCCGTTCCCAGGGTGAATTGGCAGCGTTGCTGGAAAAACACGTATAAGCAAACAAAAACAGCAGACAGAGCAAAGACAATATTCGGAGGGTAGCTAAGTGCAAGGTGCGTATCGTCTAGTGACAAGAGCCGAACAGCAATTGCTGGACAAAGCCTACACCAAGCTGACCGGCCTTCCTTCGATAGTTCTCATGGAGAATGCAGGCAAGGCACTGGCAGAAGCAGTATTGAGTGTAGACACAACTATGCAGGCTGCAACTTACGATTGTTTGATCTTTGCAGGAAAAGGACAAAATGGCGGGGATGGCTATGTAGCTGCCCGCCATTTGCAGTCTGAAGGACTTAAAGTTGCTGTGGTTGATGTCAGCGCAGGCGAAATCCATCAGAATGATGCAGTAGCTAATGTGTCAGCCTGGATTGAACTGGGTGGAGAGATCATCAGGGATTTAATACAGGTGCCGACAGATTCCATTCCTGTCATTGTCGATGCCATTTTCGGCAGTGGCTTTGCCGCAGATAGAAAGCTTGATTCTGAGGCGGTACATGCCTTTGCTCTGATGAGTGAATTGCAGGCAGGCGGCTCTGCTGTCATTGCCTGTGATTTGCCAAGCGGTCTGGTCGCAGACACCGGACAAGTCAGTTCCCTGACTTTAAAGGCTGATCTTACAGTCACTTTCGGCCGCGTGAAACTAGGACTTATCACGCACCCCGGCTGTCTCTATTCCGGTGAAATATGGCTCGAAACACTCGGCATGGATGATGATTTTGTGGATCGTCAGCTGAAAGGAGATCCGGCATATATTCTCGATTCCGCCTTGGCTTCCTCACTTGATCAGAAACCTGCAGATGACGCGCATAAAGGTGATAATGGTAAAGCATTATTGATTGGCGGCTCGGAAAATATGCCCGGTGCTATGCTTTTATCGATTGAAGCCTGTGGTCGTTCGGGAGCCGGCTACACTATGGTGCGAGCACCGGAGGAAATTATTCCACTTCTGGCGGAAGTCATTCCTTCCGCTCTGTATTCAGCTATCCCTGAAGGGGACCAAAGAAAAAGGGACCTGCCTGGTCCTTTTGATGCGATCGCCATTGGAATGGGTGCATCGGGTGCCTCCTGGATTTCAAAGGCTCTAAACAGCCTGATTCCAAATGAAAAAAGGCTTTTAATTGACGCTGACGGTCTCAACGCTTTGGCAAAGATGCCAGAGGTAGATGAGATTTTGCGCGAAAGACAGGCTAATGGTTTGGAACCACTCGTTCTGACACCTCATCCTGTGGAATTTGAGCGTATTGCTCCCGAACTGTCTTCACTCTTACGTGAAGATCGCGTCAGCGCTGCCCGCAGTTTAGCTCTTAAGAAATCAGCTATTGTCGTACTTAAGGGCATGGCTACTGTAATTGCCTTTCCCGATGGGACAGTTTATATCAACGAATCGGGAAATTCCGGTATGGCCAAAGCTGGCTCCGGAGACGTTTTGACCGGTATGATTGCAGGCAACATGGCTGTCCTTAAAGATAGCTACAAGGCCGTCTTGCTCTCAGTATACTTACATGGTCTGGCTGCTGACATTGCACTCGCTCAGCACGATGATCCACGCTATATCCTGCCTGAAGATATTCTGGCCAGGCTTTCAGAAGCTAGACAAACTCTCTCATAAAAAGATCGGGAAGCGCAGCTCTGATCTTTCTTAGTGTGCCCGGCTTTGTTATAATGGTTGAAATTATAAACAAGCACCTGTCACATTAGTAAAACGGATGTTGATTGGTGCCACAACTCTTCAAGAACATTCAAGATTCTTGATCACAGGGGGATTAATTGCCGAGCTTCTTTTCTAGATTAGGTGAATTTTTCAGCGGCATCTGGCAGAGCATGACGGATGGACTGCTCTTTTTGGGTGGTCCGATTGATATGTTTGTCTCAGCTTTGGATATTTTGATCACTACCCTGGTCTTTTACTTCATTCTGAAATTATTCCGGGATTCGAGAGCCTGGCAACTATTGCGCGGAATTCTCCTGATCATCGCCTTTGCGATCGTGACAAGTTTCCTTGGTCTCAACACCATCAGCTTTATTTTTAACAATACAATCTCAATTTTGGCGATAGCTCTTCTGGTCATCTTTCAGCCGGAACTTCGCAAAACCCTGGAAAAATTAGGACGCAGCCGACTGGTTAAGGTGATCTCTCCCAAAGAAAGAGAGAATGCAGTCGATTCCGGTTCAAGACATTTGATTGAATCCATTGTTTCTGCTTGCGAATCAATGAGCAAGACTAGAACCGGTGCCCTGATTATCATTGAACGTTCAACACGGCTGGGCGAGCTGCAGTCGCAGGAGAACGCAGTTCAGGTCGACTCCAGCGTCTCTACAACGTTACTGAAGCAAATCTTTTATACCGGATCACCTTTACATGACGGAGCTGTGTTGATTCGTGAAGGACGCATAGCAGCAGCCCGTATTCATGTTCCCCTGTCTGATGCTTATCATCTGCGCCATGAGTTCGGCACCAGACATCGCGCAGCTGTGGGCGCGAGTGAATTAGGCGATGCTATAGCCGTTGTTGTATCGGAGGAAAGAG
>JAQWBU010000168.1 GCA_028706195.1 Eubacteriales bacterium | reverse complement strand
CTGTGACCACAAGCACATCGCGGACACCACTTTGAGCGACATTGCGCAGGGTATGTGCCAGAACTGCTCTGTCTCCCAGAGGAAGGAGCAGTTTGTTTGCGCCCATGCGTTCGGACATGCCGGCAGCCATCACAATAGCGGAGAAGCGGGCTGCGTTTGACTCACTGCGGGCCAGACCGAAGTGGGTTTGATGAACAGCGCTTTCGATGCTGCCCTTGTCATCAGCGTTCATTGAGGTGAAAAACACAGCATCAAGCTGAGCTTGTTGCATTGCGCGCCTGGCCAGCCGCGCCCAATCCGTGTCCCGGGGCAAGTGGTCCGCCTGATTGAAAACCACTGCAACTTTCGCCGTAGGCGGGATATCTTTCAAAAAGGCTGCGCTGTCGAAAGTACGGCAGAGATGCTCGAATTCTATGGTTTCGTTCATTTTTAGGCCGGTCCAGCGGGAAAATATCTCCGAGCGGTGGACAGTAGTTTCAGTCAGGGGTAGACCTAAGCCCTTAAGACCAAAGATAATCAGGACCAGATCTGTGCTGTAAGGAATAACCGGCTCATGATCTGCGTAAGCCTTCAAGGGCTTCATTTTGGCCCCATCAGCCTCGCAGAGGAAAAGACAGCCGCCCTGCGACCTAAGACGCCGTTTCTGAATTTCATCATCAAATTGTTCTTTGGAAACGCCCTTGTATTTGAGTGGTTGCTTCTGCACCTCAGCCGAAAACCACACTCCGGACTGCTCGGGGCAGAAGAGCGAGATCGGGAAATCCGGCGCCAACATGGCTGTAGTTGTGGTCAGGATATGGCAGGGCAGAAGATCTGTCTGATAGAGATATTCCAGAGTCGAGGTCTTGCCTCCGCTGCCAACAGCGCTGATCACATAAGGAGCGGGAAAGAATGATTCGGCTCGTTTAATCTCTTGCGCTATAAAGCCCTTAATGTCTGTTTCAAAGAAGTGAGAAATATTAGCCATCGCCGGAAAAATTCAGGTAATCCCCTGCCGCCACGTGGTGGAGAATCGCCTCCAGCACACCTCCGGCAATGGTCCGGCCTTTGTCACTGATTGTGTAACAGTGGCGGCGGTCGTTTCTGGGATCAATATCTCCGATCTTCAATCCTTGATGAGCCTCGTAACCTTCTGCTATGAGTCCACGGATAACCCCGGGAATAGCAGCCACAACAACTTCATCACCTACCTGACAGATTGCTTCATCCTCTTCGACTGTGTCGCCAATATTGAGAATATGTTGAACACGCCCAGTCTGCGGTGCGCGGATTACTCTGTCGCTGGTAAAGCCGTCTACATCACCCGGAATACCCGTATTCGGAGCTGCGAAACCTTCATAGATCAGGCTACCGAGATAATGACCCCGCTTGGTCTCGACTACAACGTGAGCGTCCCTGCCGGCCATAATATTCGGGCCCAGACCGATCACCAAAGGAGCGAGAGTTTTATCGAAATCGGGGGTTCTTTTGCTTATCGTGGCATCGATAAATACATCCGGCTGAAAATACGTCAGCAGTTTCTCCTCAGGCAGGATGCTTACAGGTATCTCCTTACGGGAGAAACAGGCCTCGATCTCGGACAAATCTTTGATGAAAACCCCACGAGCGCCTTCAACTTCCCACTCACCTTCAACAATCGCATTGCAGAAAGAAACCGTACAACGTACGCAAGACGGAAGCGGCAAGTCATACACCAGGACCTTGAATCCTGATCGCCACAGTTTATGTATTACTGCGGAAGCAAGGTCTCCGCCACCACGCACTAATACTTTCATCAGCTTCTCCTTACTCAGCCAGACTGTCGAAGTATCCCTGGATCAGAACTACGGGAGTGCCCTTGTCTCCACTGCCTGATGTGAGATCGGCCAGCGATCCCAGCAGATCGACCACGCGACGGGGGGTTGTACCCTCAGAACTCATACTGGATTTATCACCGGCTGCACCTTTGGCACGAATCGCAGCGCGAATCTGTTCTTCCAGCTCCTGACCCGACAGCTCCGAGAAAGTGTAGTCTGCCAGATATTTGATTTTGACTTCGTAGGGAACTCCGCTCAGCCCTTCGGTATATGCAGGAGAAACTACCGGATCCGCCAGTTCCCAGATTTTCCCGACCGGATCTTTGAAAGCGCCGTCACCATAAACCATGACTTCGACTTCCTTGCCGCTGCGTTCCTTAAATAAGGCAGCAATTTCCAGTACCAATTTGTGACCGCTGCGCGGGAAAAGTTTGAGCATTTCCTCACTGGCCTTGTTGCTGCCGAGAAGTCCATACTGTTCGTTATAACCACTATCCGCAACCGGTGCGGCCATAATATCGGATAATCCGAAAACGAGACCCTCGCTGCAGCTTTCCAATACTTTTTTGCTGCGTTCGCGATTATGAATATCACAGACCAGAATGTCCCGTGAGTAATTCAAAATAGCGCGCGGATCATTCGCCAGAATAATCTCAGCTTCGCATTTTTCCGCTTCAATTATTTCCCGATAGTAAGTCAGATAGTCAATGCCCGTGTATGGATGCTTGTAATCGCCAAAAAGTTGTTTGAAACGTGACTCCGTCAGGATATCGCTGAGCGGGTTAATACCCACTTCATCCAGTTGCTCCAGAGAAACCAGAGGATTACCGACTTCGTCTGTCGGATAGCTAAGCAGCAGGGTAATCTTTTTCGCACCCCGCGCTACACCCTTCAAGATGAGAGAGAAACGATTTCGGCTTAGAATCGGGAAAACCAAACCAAAGTCACCGCCAGGGAAATGGCTTTGAATATCAAAGGCGATAT
>JAQWBU010000046.1 GCA_028706195.1 Eubacteriales bacterium | reverse complement strand
ATCTAAGCAGTATAAGTGGCGCCACCTTTATCGGTTCCGGTAAATTGGCCGAGATAAGCGAGCTGGCGCAAAATGCTGATGTAGATCATCTGATTTTCAATACTGAATTATCAGCTGCTCAGTTTCGCAATATAGCCAAAGAAACCACAGCCGCAGTACATGATCGTACTGGCGTAATTTTGGAGATTTTCTCTGATCATGCTCGTACGGATGAAGGGAAAATCCAGGTTGAATTAGCGCGCTTGCGTTATCGTTTGACACGCCTTGCAGGTAAAGGTACTGAACTTTCCCGGTTAGGCGGCGGTATCGGTACCCGTGGTCCTGGTGAAAGCAAGTTGGAACAGGATAGGCGAGCGATTCAGCGCCGTATGAGTCAACTTCAGAAAGAGCTGGATCAGCTGGAAATCAGGCGCAAACATCAACGCAGCTCCCGTCAGCGTAAAGACGCTTTGGTCGCAGCTGTTGTAGGGTATACCAATGCTGGTAAATCTACTCTGATGAATCAGCTCTGCAATACTGATATACCGGCAGCGGATCGACTCTTTATGACACTGGATCCCACTGCGCGTAAGCTGGAACTGCGGGATGGCATCAGCTTTATCCTGATAGACACGGTAGGATTTATTCGTGAGATGCCTAAACATTTGAAACAGGCATTCAAAGCTACTTTGGAAGAAGTGGTCGAGGCTGATCTGATTTTGCATCTAATAGACGTCTCGGACAGGGAGGCTGCAATGCACCGTCAGGTAGTGGACGAGCAGCTTTCAGAGCTCGGAGCCGGTGCAATTGATACTTTTTACATTCCTAACAAGATAGATAAAAAATCCGAGGAAGCTTACCATGATATAATGATGTCACTACGACGTGACAAACAACCCCATATCTACGAAATTTCGGCTTTAACCGGAGAAGGCATAGCTGAGTTGGAGGAAGCCATGGCCCTATACGCCGAGAGTAAAATGCTTTCCTTTACAGCACAGATTCCATATAGCTCGTCTGAACTGGAAGCTTATGTGCGAGAGTTTGGAGTGGTCGATGAGATCACATATGAAAGCGAATATATGAGGCTGGAGGGTAAATTACAGAAAAGCCGGATGGGTCCCGTTGCTGATTATCTTGTGGACTAAGAGGGACGGTTAGGCTTCAGGTTGGCCAGTTCAGGATCCTTTTCAGCCAGAGCTGCTGCCTCCTTCTCATGCAGCCATTGGCTGAAGGCCTGCATGACGTCGTCTTTTGAAGAAAAATCTTTTGCATATATTGGTTCACCGAACTCAATCGTCAGGGGTTTACGTTTCAAGCGTCGCAGATGTATGGGATACGGCACCGGCATATGTCTGGAGAAGATTTCATAAGCACCATCTATATACGTGGGTATAATAGGAACACCGGTCTTTAGAGCCAGATAAGCTGCGCCATTCATCATTGGACCTATTTTGCCATCGTGTGTACGGGTTCCTTCCGGATGAATCATCACGATATTGCCCTCTTCCAGCTTTTTCTTAGCAACGATCAGGCCGCGGATGGGATTGCCATTACGGTCTACCAGGATCGAGCGCCCGACACGCAGCATAATCTTTCCGATCAATCCGTAATCTTCCCCTAGATCCGAACCGGCCATACAGGAAAAAGACGCAAAGTGTTCACGGGGAACACCGCCCATCAGCCATAAGCCGTCAAAGAACGACTGGTGGTTGGCTGCGACGATATAATTGCCTTCTGCAGGCAAAAACTCCTGACCTTTATAACGCAAGCGTATCAAAATTCTGGTCAGAAACATGGCTACATGGTAGATCGCCTTACTCAGCCAGTCTCTTTCGTACATTGTTATCTGTTGTGGACGATCTTTGTTGTTTGAAATAGTCTGACTATTTTTCAGTTTCACAGTTATTTCTCCGTATAATAAAAAAGTCGCGCAGCAAGTCGGCGCACTCTTTTTGCAAAATTCCACCATTCACTTCAACTTTGTGATTGGATGGTAAATCAAAAACGTTAAATACTGAGCCTGCCATTCCGGATTTGGGATCGTAAGCCCCGAAAAAAAGGCGCTTAATACGCGACTGCAGGATTGCTCCCGCGCACATCAGGCATGGTTCCAGCGTAACGTAGAGATCAGCGTCACAAAGACGCCAGGACTTAAGTTTGCGGCTGGCAGCTTCGATTGCAAGCAGTTCAGCGTGGCCTGTTGCGAGCTGAGAACTTTCCCGATTGTTCCGACCTTCAGCAAGAATAATTCCATCTTGCACTATAACACAGCCAACCGGCACTTCCCCGACACTGGCTGCTTCGCGGGCAAGCTCAATGGCTCGCTGCATATAGAGATGTGAATTATGTTCTGCTTTGCTCACTGTTGACTCCAATCAAAATTGATTTGAACTAATTCAGATTAACTGCCATAGTAAATGGCATGTTTCTGATAGAATGTGTATCTGATATAATACACCATGGTTTAATAAATGCTTATACATAAGTGAGAGGAACTGAAATGGCCATTAAAGATGCTTGCTGCGTTAACTGCGGCTCATTGGTACAAGTAGATAACAAGAATGATAAATCGCATTGCATGTTTTGCAATTGCGTATTCGATACCAGCGAGGGAATGCGTGCTCTGGAACATCCGGAGGATTTTGACTTTCCCAACGAAGAACAGCCCGAATATGAAGGCCCTTTAGTACAGCAAAGCAGAGCCAGAACAGTTGCTCCGCTTCCTGCGCAAGTGCCGCAGAGCCGTAAAAAAGAAAAGCCCTTCGAGCCCAAGATCAAAGAGCTGCCTGCGCTTAAAATTCCTTCGCGTATGAAGATGATTATTATCGTCGCAGTTGTTGTTGTGCTGGGCATACTGGCAGCTATCCTCTTTCCGACCATAGCTACCCGCAGTGATCGACATGAGAAGATCTCGGCCGGATTTTTGCAGGAGCTGGCAGACGAGAATCTTGATTCTGAAAGCATCAATGTTCAGAATTTGAACAGCGATTATGTAATTCTGATCTTAGATGAAAAACCTACTGAAGAAGAAGCAGTAATATTGTTCAATCAATATTGCGAAGTCCGGGCTGAGGTGATGGAGCTTGACCGGAGTTCCTTTGAAGATACTCATACAGCAGTGACAATGCGCATTGCCAGTACTGAAGGTGGTATTGAAATAAGTGAACCTGAGAGTGAAAGTGCCATCGGAGATGAAGCTTTACGGATTTTACCCTAAATCAGGAGCCTGTTAGAGCGTTTGTTTTTTATTTATTCACAAATGCTTAGCAGCTTGTACACTCATGCTCTATATACTGGGATCAGTGATTAGGGTAGTTATCCTTTTTTTCATACTTTTCTCCTCCATTTGAGAGAGCAGATCCGGGAGTGGTGCCTCGGATCTGTTTACTTTTGAGAGACTAGTCGACTGAATATGACTCACAAGGGAGCCGACGCGTTAAGCGGCTCTCTTTTTTGCGTTTTTTCCGATGAACAGAATTTATATACAATAATTAGCAATAAATAATGCTGATAGTTATGCGGATATCGGAATTTTTGTTATACTTATTTTGGTAGTTCTTGTATATTTATTATTATGCGTTAAGCGAGTTAACGCCGATCAAAGTATGGGGCAGATAAGCTGCCGGGAGGTAGAAAATGGATGCAAATGGTTTTCAAGTGCAGGCTCCCAAAAAGCGCTGGTGGATTCCCGTAATTATCATTGTGCTTGTATTGGCGATCATCGCAGCAGGTTGGATGGTTTTTGGCGACAGTATTAAATCACTCTTCCTGTCGGTCGACCAAAAATGGCAGAAGGCCGAAAAGTCTGTGGGCCTTATTTCTGAAGAATCATTGTTGAGCGATATCAGGAGCTCGTCCGAAGATCTCCTCGGAAAGAACAAAATCGGCTATGAAACGGATTTCACATTCGACATCAAAGCAGATGCTTTGCCCGACGATATGGCGGGCATACTGACTGCGCTGTCCGGTATGCGTCTGAATGTAGTAAGCAAAATGGATTTTGATAAAGCTGAGCCGCATTTTTATACCCGTATCGCTTTGGGAAAGCGTGGAGAATCAGCTGAAGCATTAAGCGCAGAAGTATATGATGCCGGTGATTATCTTCTTATCACAGTTCCCGAAATATTGCCTAAACCTCTCGCTGTCCATAAGGATTTTCTGACTGATACACTTGATGATTCTGCCGGTCTGGGTTTGAATTTTGATGACACATTAGGCTCGATGAGTCAACTGCGCAGCAGCCTTCAGACTTTCAGCAGTTCTGCCCTGGACGAGATTGTTGACGCAATCAAAGATATCTTCATTAAGTACGCGAACGAGGCTGAACTTGTAAAAGGTGAAGTGCTTTCTGTCGGCAGCGTGAGTCAGAAACTGGATTATTATGACGTGTCCGTGCCCTCCGAAGAAGCGCCTGCCATGCTCAGGGAAATGCTGATCTATCTGCGCGACAGCGAAGATATCAAAACTATTATATCCGACATGGAAATGATCGGTATTTCTGAAGATGATTCGCTTGACCCCTATGCGGAATTTGTCGGCACCGTCAATGATCTGATCGAAAATATTGATGAAAATCCGGATGATTTCAAAGTAGAAGTTCAGCGCAAACTTTACGTGGACAGCAAGAATTCTGTCCGGGGCGGCGAGTTCATTTTCAGGAATTTGGCTGAAGGTGAAGCTGAAACGCTTACTTTATCGTCGCTCCATGTCATGGACGGCAATGAGCATGCTCAGCAAATGAAACTGGAAGGTCCGGACGGCTTATCGCTTGAGTATTTAAGTGAATATACTTTGGAAAATGAGCTCTATACGGGTACTTTCTCCGTTTCCGGCAAAGAAGGTGCAGACAGCTCAACTGAAGTGTTCCAGGGTTCGTTCAGTGATTTCGGTCTGCAGAAGGCCGGACAGGATCTCTATCCCGTAGGAACTCTTAATCTGGAGATCAATGATCTTGATGAGTCGATGGACGTTCCCGGATCTTTATTACTCAAGTATGAGGCTAAGGTGGAGGGTGATGAACTGATCGCAAATCTGGATTTTGACGTTGATGCTGAAGGTTCACCAGTGACCATTAGCGTAGGCATAAATCTGCGGGCTCTTGCCGGCTCTGAGCTGAATTTCACAAGTGATGTACCTTCTGATTTTGTTGATTTAACTGACGAAAATGCTTTGACGGAACTTATGATGGATGAATCTATCATGCAAAACCTCATGTCCACTCTGGAGGAACTGGGAATCGATCTGAGTTCTTTCTTGGGGTTCTAAGACTTTGACGATGGCTTTTAAATTATATGCGAAAGGCCTCAGCAAAAGCCGGGCCGGACTCAGAACATTGGAAGACGTTTCTTTTGAACAGCCACAAGGCAGTATTTACGGCATTGCCGGAGAGAACGGAGCCGGGAAAAGCACATTGCTGAAAATTCTGGCGTCGGTACTGCCGCGCGACAGCGGCAGCGTGTTTTTTGGACATGAAAAAGTGAATGCGAGCACAGAGGGCGATCGCTATTGTGTATCTTTGGATGATCTGAACCGCTGGCGGGAGTTAATAGCATATGTGCCGCAGGAACTGGCTCTTGATGACCGCCTCACAGTCAGGGAAACGCTTTCATTCTGGACAGCGGCACGAGGCTTATCGTCTTCAGAACGAAAAGAACAAATCGAGCTGGCTGCAGCAGACCCTTTGATTTCAGAGTTTTTGGATAAATTGATCCGCGAGTGCTCCGGCGGCATGGCGCGTCGTGTCAGTCTGATTGTCGGGTTACTGGGAGACCCACAGCTAATATTGCTCGACGAACCTTTTGCAGGGGCGGACAATCACAGCCGGCAACTGATGTTTGAACGGCTCAGTCAATTACGTTCTGACGGAAAAACAATTCTAGTGTCTGCCCATGAGGGAGAAGTTCTGGAACAACTGAGCAATCGGATTTTGCATCTTCATGAAGGCAAGCTGAGAGATGCCCTCCCCAACAACACTTGAGTCAGGTTTTGAGTGAAGAGGAAATGCTCACATTCGGTCTATTACTTGCGCAAGAGTTATCGCGCTTTCAGGGCGTTGATGAGATTAGAGCTGCGCTCAGCCCGAACGGCTATGTTGTTAACGGTACTGGCCTCCATTGTTCTTTCAGTTTTGATCATAAATTTTGCCAAAGATGACCCGGGAACAGATACGGAAAAACTTCCTGTTCTGTCAGTAGCTGCCTCTATAGTTGATGAAGATAATTCTCCTCTGGGCCAGATGCTGATCAGTTATTTAGAAGATATCAGCTATGTCGAAGCTATCTATAATGATGACATGGAACAGGCGCTGGAGCGTTTGGAAGCGGATGATATTGTTGTAATTCTGCGCCTGCCGCCCGGACTCTTTGAAGAAACGAGAAGCGGTTCACAGCGAGAGGCTGTGGAACTGTGGCTAAACCCCAGAAAGCCTGCAGAATCAAACCAGATAAGTATTCTGGTACAGCAATACGCGACGGTGCTGGATTATTTATACGGAAGCGTGTTCGGTTATCAGAAGGTCTATGTTGAACTTGGTGGCGAGGAAAGCGCATCATGGGAGGAGAGTAGCAGGCACTCTCTGAATGCGCTTATTATGTATTTTGGACGTGACCGCTATGCTCAAGTGGGGGAGCATCGTCCTTTTAACGTTCTGATCCATACATATGCGGGCATCCTCATGGTTTTGTCATTGCTGCCGGCAATGGGTGTTCTGGCCGCTACCGGCAGGATGGCCGGGACATCTTACGAGGACAGACTGATTCTGTCCTGCGGCTCTGCTTCCATGATGGCAGCGCGTCTGATCAGCGGTTTTATATGGTGGCTGATCCTCTTGCTGCCGCCGCTGCTTGCCTTAGCGCTGGCAGGTTTAATCGGATCAGTGTTTTCAATCGCAATTATTTTAATGGCGGCATATTTCACATTGGCTCTGATTATGCTGGCGCTGGGCCGCGTGAAAGCACCCTACATTACCACCATGCTGACAGGATGGCTCACATTTCTGATAGTCATTGTTCTGGGCGGCGTTATTTATCCGACCTCCCTATTTCCTGATTGGCTGGATAAGTCTGCAGTTTTTACACCGATTTATCCTTTGATGCAGTTTTTATACCGCAGCCTCTATCAAGAGGGAACAGTCGGTTCTGCGAGCTTAATTAATGCTTTGTGGCCGCTTGTCCCGGCAGGATTTGTGGCAGTCCTCTTCGGCAGGAGACGCGTATGAGGAATCTGATTATTATCATAGGGTTAAAGCTCAGGCTTCTGCTGCGTCGTCCAGTGATTCTGGCTTTTTGCGTCATTATTCCAATTCTATTGTCTCTTCTGGCCGGAGCAACCGTGTCAAGAAATGAATTAACGCATATCAGAGGAGCATATGTTGATTTGGCAGAGAACAGCGAAAGCAGAAAGCTCAGCCGCATGTTTGAGGACAGTCATTTTGACTGGGAAGAAAGAGACCTGTCAACGATCAGCAGATCCATTGAGCTGGAACAGCTGGATGGTGTGATTGTCATACCTGAGGGCTTTGGCAATATTGAGCTTGCAGCCACTATCGATGATGCCTATGTCTGTGATTTCATTCCGGGTAAAAATGACCTGGCGGCTGATATGGTGCACGAAAATTTTGTTGTGGCTGTAATAGCGCTGGCCATGGAGACGAAGCTGAATCGGGATCTTTTGAGCCTGGAAGGAGCTTCTTCGCTGACCGACGGGGAAATGCGAAAACTCCTGGAGGATAAGACAATTGAAGCACGTAAGGGGGGCGCGGTTTTGAAAATGACTGTGCATGATGAGGATATGGATTCAACTCTTCCCTTGATTCAGGTGCCTGACGTGGCGATTGAGATCCTCTTCCTTTCGATCTTTTTGCTGCTTAGCAGTCTGATGCTGGCAGATGCCGACACGCAAAGACGTTTGCGCTCATTGCCGGGAGGCTTTCGCCGCGATTACATTGCGGGTCTCATATCTCTGGCCCTGGCCGGTATATTGCAGCTTGCCACCATGTTGGGGGTGCTCAGCTTCCTGATGCCGGAGACGTCGCGGCCTGCAAATTACGTCCCGGTCATGTCTGTTTTACTTCTCCTGATGCTGGCTTTCGGTCAGTTTGTCGCTCTGATTCCCGCTGACCGCCGCTTTGTGCCGGCGTCATTACTGCTCTTCGTTTCAGTCCTGGCAGGTGGCACTTTCCTGCGTCTGCCATCATCCTGGATGGAACGGGTCGGGCAGTATACACCACATGGCTGGGCTCTGGCCAGTCTCGCAAGAATAAAGACAGATATATCCATTCACCTGGCCGGATCGCTGGCGGTCATTCTGATTGTGCTCGCTTATCATTTGCAGAAACGCAGCGACTATCTTTCCGCTTCGTAGATCTGCCTCTTTCAGCTGTGCTAAGATACGGATAATATATTTGGGATGAAGCAAGAGAGCAGAGTTTTGAATCTGACAAAAAATGATAAAGGATAGGGCATGAAAGAAGAGCAAAATTTACACGGCTTTAAAGTAAAACGCAAGCGGGAAATAGTTGAAATGAAAGCAGTCCTCTACGAGCTGCAGCATGAAAAAAGCGATGCGGGGCTGATCTGGCTCGACCGGGCGGAGCAGAACAAGACATTCTGTGTTTCATTCAAGACAATCCCGGAGGATGATACCGGTGTTTTTCATATTTTGGAGCATGCGGTTCTGGGTGGGTCGAAGAAATATAAAGTGAAGGAGCCCTTTGCCGAGCTTTTGAAAAGTTCGGTTAATACTTTTCTCAATGCGATGACATTTAACGACAAGACCATGTACCCGATCGCCAGCAGAAATGAATCAGACTTTTTCAATCTGATGGACGTTTACCTGGATGCGGTATTCCAGCCACGAGTTCTGGAGGATCCTAATATTTTTTATCAGGAAGGCTGGCATTACTCCTTTGATGAAAATGAGGAGCCCTCTTATCAGGGTGTGGTTTTCAATGAAATGAAAGGTGCAGCTTCTACACTTAATCGTAAAGCTCACAGCGAGCTGGATCAGCTCCTTTTCCCGGACTCCTGCTACCGCTTTGATTCCGGAGGCAATCCGGAACAGATCGTTGATCTGACATACGACGATTTCAAAAAAGCACATGCCAGATACTACCATCCGTCAAATGCTCATTTTTTTCTGGATGGCGATCTGCCAATCGAGCGTCTACTGGAAAAGCTGAATAATGATTATCTCAGGCACTATGTGAAAGAGGAGCGGGGATTTGACATTGGCTTTCAAAAACCGCGCCCCGGGAAGGCCAGACACTATTATGAGATCGGTGTGGATGAGGATGCAGAGGATAAATGCCGCCTCACTCTCGCCGCTATAGTCTGCAGCTGGGAAGATATTGAAAAACAATATGCGGTCAAAATTCTCTGCGATGCGCTGGCCGGGTCGAACGAGTCACCTTTGAAGAAGACCATTCTGGACAAAGGCCTGGCGCAGGATTTTGAGATGTATCTTTCGGACGGTATCGCTCAGCCCTGGATCGGTCTGGAAGCGCAAAATACTTCTGAGGAGAAATTCAGCGAGATCAAGGACACTGTTTTCAGCACTTTGACTGAAATTGCTGATAGAGGCATCAACAAAGCTGACTTGCTGGCATCTCTGAATCAGCTTTATTTCCAGGAGCTGGACCCCGATGAGCCGCGTGGAGTTTATCTCGCCATCAGCGCTATGGACTCCTGGCTCTACGGCGGCGATCCGGCGCTCTACTTTTCTCCCGGCGTACACTTTGACGCGCTGAGAAAGAAGATTGATTCGGATTATTTCGAAGAGTTACTGCGTGAGGTTTTCCTGGATAATACAAATCTGGTTGAACTGCACTCCCTGCCTTCCCATACTTATGGTGCAGAAAGAGACGGCAGAGAAGCGGAAAGACTAGCGCAAGAAAGTGAGCTTTGGTCTGAAAGTGAGAGACTGGAACTGATCGAAAGCGAGATCGAACTGAATAACTGGCAGGAGGCTCCGGACAGCGATGAAGCATTGGCGACAGTGCCCCGTCTGACTTTGGAGGATCTGCTGGAAGAGCCGGAATATCTGGAAATAAATCCACTTGAGATTGAAGGTCTGACTGTGCTGACTTATCCCTCTCCGACTGAGGGTATAGTTTACTTGAAACTCTACTTTGATATTTCCGACACGCCTCATGAGGATCTGTCTCAGCTCAACTTCATGTCTGAGTTAATGGGCAAGCTGGGCACTACGAAACGCAATGCGGAGGAAATTCAGCGTGAGGTAAAGACTCATATCGGCAGTCTGGATTTTTCTTTAATGCCGGTTAGCGATTACGAAAATCCTGAGCGTTGTAAACTTTTTTATGTCATAAGCTGCAGCGTTCTGGAAAATGAACTGCTCTATGCAGTCGACCTGATCCGGGAAATTGTGAAAGAGACTGTATTCGATGATGCCCAACGTGCATATGCATATTTATTGCAAATACGTGAGATGCTGCGTCAGGCCACAAATTCAAGTGCCCATGCTTTTGGCATTATGCGTGTCAAGGGACATTATTCAGCAGCCGGCGCAGCTGTCGAAGTTACTTCCGGATTTTCCTTTATTCTCTGGCTAAAGGAATTCATCTCCGGCTTTGATACGAAATGGAGTCAATTCCTTAACTGGGCAGATACTTTCCAAAGACAGATGTTTGGCAGCGAGAGGCTTACAGTCAGTGTCAGTGGTTATGCCCCTGAAGTCGCAGCTGAAAAGATCGCTTTAGCTTTCCCCTCCGGCAGCGCTCCCTTAGCAGGATACGCAGAATATTCCGTCTCTTACCCTGCGCGGGAGGGGGTGGTCATACCTTCAGCGGTTTCATACGCCTGTATGGCCTGTGATACACGTCCGGCCGGAGGCAGATACTCTGGAGAATGGCTGGCTGTCAACCGCATTCTCACTCTGGAATATCTCTGGAACAAAATTCGCGTACAGGGAGGAGCTTATGGCTGTGGTTTCAGCATCGACAAGGCAGCTAATTGCTTCTTCCACTCTTACAGAGATCCGCAGCCATGGAATTCCCTGACGACTTACCAAAACTCCGCGCTTTTCCTGAAGGATTTCGCAGAAAGTGAAAACGATATTGATCGCTTTATCATCGGTACAATTTCCGGCCTCGATCCGCAGCTGTCACATAAAAGACAGGTGGATACAGCCGATATGTGGTATTTCTCCGGCTACTCCGCGGAAAAAACTTTGCACTCAAGACGTGAACTGATGGCGACAGATACTGAGAATCTGCTGAAACTTTCACAAGTTCTGGCTGAGTCGGTGCTGGAGAATTCAATCTGCTTAGTTGGCCCCGCTGATGTGGTCAAAGATAAGGATCTCTCCCTGATCGACATCAGCTGAAGATCTTGATTTGAAAAAGCTGAAGACCGGTGCAAAACCCCGGGCATAAAGAAAGGGTCGTCGGCCGACGACCCTTTCCTATGCTCTTGAATCAGCTGATGGCGGAGGGCAAGAGATTCGAACTCTCGATACCATTTCTGGTACACACGATTTCCAGTCGTGCTCCTTCAGCCAGCTCGGACAACCCTCCGTTTACAGCCACCCTTTTACAGC
>JAQWBU010000167.1 GCA_028706195.1 Eubacteriales bacterium | reverse complement strand
CCCAGGTTGAACATATCAGCAGAGAACATGACACAGACTCCAAGACCTGTAAACATCGTGGGAATCATCAGGGCAAGAATCTGATAGAGGGATTGCACATTGAAGGCAGCAGTCTCACCGCGAAAATTAACCAGAGGCGCTATCAAGAGTTGTTTCAGGGCTTCGAAGGGTTCGTCTGAAGCCAGAAAAATAAATATTGCCGCCACGGCCAATGCCAGTACAATAGCCGCGAAACCGCGCAGTACATTAAATGCGACCATCCTTCGCTTATACATACGCCACCTCCTCTACTTCCTTTGCATCCTGCCTTCTCAGCCCCAGCATGTATTCACCCATGATTTCATCTGTTACAGTGCTCGTGTCATCAAAACAGGCAACAATCTCGCCACCGTAAAAAATCAAGAGGCGATCCGACATTTCCATGACTTCACTCAGATCCGCTGAAACCAGCAATACTGCAGCTCCTTCCCGGCTTAGGTCAAGCAGACGCTTACGGATGAATTCTGTCGCACCGACATCAATGCCCCGTGTCGGCTGATCAGCAATGATCAGGTCCGGGTCACTTGAAAATTCCCGCGCGACAACCACTTTTTGAATATTGCCGCCGGACAGCATGTCAACCTGCTGTGACTGGTTTCGGGCTTTAATCAGATACTCCTCAATCAGCTTATCCGTATCTCCCCGGATTTTTCTTGTCTTGAAAAAAGGTCCATTGTTATATTTATCAGAAGCAAATCTGTCTGCGAGGATATTATCCGTAATACTGCCCTGAGCAGCAATGCCGTATAGCATGCGGTCTTCCGGAATCAGCGATACTCCCTTATCTCGGATTTCTTTCTGGTTCCTGCCCAAAATGCTTTCCCCGTGAACCGTTATCTCACCCGTATGCGCGCGTCTCAGACCAAATAAAATGTCAACCAACTCGCGCTGTCCGTTGCCTTCTACTCCGGCGATGCCGACAATTTCACCTGCTCGCACATTAAACGAAACATGGTTCAGCATCAGCTTGTTCCATTCGTTGGTATAGGTTACGTCCTCAACAGAAAGAACAACTTCCTGAGGCTCAGCTTCATCTTTTTTCAGCTCCAGAATGACGTCACGGCCGACCATGAGACGGGATATCTCCTGCTCACTGATTCCTTCGGTTTCGTGAACTCCCATTAAACGGCCATTTCGCATAATGGTCATGCGGTCAGTGAGTTCCTTTATTTCATTTAAGCGGTGAGAAATAAAGATAATGGTAAAACCTTCGTCGCGCAGATTGCGTAATTGCTGAAAAAGTTCCACTGTTTCGTTGGAAGTTAAGACCGCGGTAGGTTCATCAAGAATCAATATTTCAGCGCCCCTAAGCAGAGCCTTCAAAATCTCAATTTTCTGTTTCATTCCTACCGGGATATCCATGACACGTTTTTCAGCATCTATATTGAAATGGTAGCGCGCAGCTATCTCGTTTGTCATTCTGACAGCTTCATCGTAATCGATGGAAATACCCTTTTTGGGCGGCATGCCCAGCACCATATTTTCCGCAACTGTCAGGCTCGGCACCAGCATTAAGTGTTGGTGCACCATGCCGATCCCGGCTTCAATCGCCTGAGCGGGAGATGTCAGATGCACCTTTTCTCCGTTGATATAAATTTCACCTTCTGTTGGCTGCTCCATCCCAAACAGCATCTTAACCAAGGTTGATTTCCCTGCTCCATTCTCCCCTATCAGAGCATGAATTTCACCTTTTCGCACAGAAAAATCAACATTGCGATTCGCTGCGATTCCATTGGGATAGACTTTTGAAATATTTCTCATATCGACAGCGAGTTCAATATCCCGAACCGTCTCGTTAGCAGCACTCATCGGTCATTCCTCCACCTGGCTCGTCTCCTATTGAAGAATAGCGGATGGCCGAGCCCGGCCATCCGCTTTTACTGCTTTTATATACTTTTGGACAAATTTCTTACGGTTGCAATGAATCTCTCAATGCTTCGACAGCCCCTGTTTCTTCACCGATAGCTGTCGGAACTTCGATTTCTCCGCTCACAATAGCATCCTGAGCTGCCTGGACAAGAGCCTTAACTTCTTCACTTGCGTAGGTGTCATAGTTCTTATCCGTCACAATGCCAACTCCGCCTTCGGGGATACCGAGCAGGAGGTCTTCACCGTAATGCTCGCGACCTGCATCAAGCTCGTCAAAGAACCAGACGATTGAGTTGCCGATATTCTTCAGACCGCTGGTCAGGGTAATTGATGCCAGCTCATCCGAGAAGGTCAGCTCCTGGTCGGAATCAACGCCGATGAACCAGGCTTTACCTGTTTCAAGTGCTGCTTCTGCGGCGCCGTTACCGGAGTTTCCGGCCACGCCCCAGATGATGTCACAGTTGTTATCGTTGATCATTGAAATAGCCAATTCTTTAGCTCTGGCCGGGTCAACGTAGCTGTTGACGTAACGAGTGTCAACTTTGATGTCCGGGTTTGATTCCTGAGCTCCCAGAAGGAAGCCATAAAGGAAGTCGTTGATGACAGGGCTGTCAACACCGCCAACGAAGCCTACTACTGACTCTTCATTGATATTGTCGAGATCGGTTTCAACTGTCATGGCACCCGCAAAGACGCCGACCAGATAACCCATATCATTTTGTTTGTAGTTGATGTTTACAATATTGTCGCCTTCACCGGCTGAGTCGTAAATCAAGTACTTCTGATCAGGATATTCTGCTGCTACTTCGTTCAAATACTCAGGCATCTGATATGTTCCGCAAATAATCAGGTCATACTCGCCCGATTCGGAAACATCATAGAGAGTGCTGAGCCATTTCGGCTGATCTGCATCGGTGCCGCCCATTT
>JAQWBU010000166.1 GCA_028706195.1 Eubacteriales bacterium | reverse complement strand
AATTCCGGCTTCAACTAAGTAACGCGCCGCATCGGGAGCAAGATAGACGAACTCAGGATTCCAGCCATCATCATAAGAGTTGCGCGTTTTAAACAGCACGATATCATCCTGTTTTAGCGTCAGTTTTTCCAAATATCTACGGTGAATAGCATCCGAAAGATATGTGAGATCAAAAACCGTGCAAGTTCCGTAGAAAAGCTCTAAATCGAGCTGTCCCAGTTTTTTGCCATTTTCCTGCATGTGATAGGGAGCGTCAACGTGTGTACCAATATGAAAGTTGGTCCTCATCTCAGACTTGGAAGGAAGCTCGAATTTCATGCTCTCACGATTCTTATAGATTGCAGTATTTTTATTTAAAGGTCTGCTGATATCATAGATTTTCAAATTTCTTCTCCAATCTAAGTCAAAGATGAAGCAAGTTCATTGCTTATCCGGGAAACTCAAAGGCAAATTCTTCCTGATATAGCGCTGCCAGCATGGCGCGGTCTCGGGCTTGTGGCAGTATCCACATCGTCTTGGCCAGAGCAGCTTCAGTTGTCAGTCCTCCCTGTGCGACCAGCCCAAGGCCTTTCGTTCTCTGTCCTACTTCATAGCGTTCGAGATCATCGCCCTTTGACAAAACCTGCGTCCCCAGAATCACAAAAACTCCGTCACTGATTAAACTTTTTAGATAAGGGTAGAAGTCTCGGGGTGTCACAGGGATTCCACCACTGCCAAAACCCTCCAATATTAAAGCGCGAAGCGGCCAGTCTCCTCTTGCCAGTTGTGGCAGCACAATGGGATCTAATCCGGGAGTCATTTGGATTACCATAACATGAGGATCCAGAGGATCAATTAAAAAATGTTTTTCATTTAAATCATACAAGCGCTGCGTTGCCTGTTTGCGTTTTGTCAAAGCTTCATGCCACAAGCTGTTTACAGACGTCAGCCTCTGTTCTTTCACTTCAGCGACCAAAGGCGCACCGATAGATGAGAAGGCTTTGAAGGCTTGAGTGTCGGTTTTCACTGCATGGCAGCCGTGAATGACCTCCTCAGCAAATACAAGAAAAACTCCTGAATAGACGGCAGACATTTCCAGTGCGGCAACAATGGCAGACCCGATGTTGTCGATACCGTCAAAGTCCGCCTCATCAGCAGCACGCTGGGCTCCTGTCAGAAAAACGGTTTTAGGAAAATCGCGCAAAAGAAAAGACAGCGCAGCAGCTGTGTAAGCCATTGTATCCGTACCATGCAGGATCAAATAGCCATCGTAATCTTCACGTCGGTCCAGATCAACTATATGTTGCGCTAACTGCCGCCACTCTTGAGGGCCAATATCAGTTGAGTCGCGTTGCAGAACATCAATAGCTTCAACTGTATACTTGCTGTTTACAGGCTGCACCTGACGTAAAAGGTCAGCACTTGTCAGCTCAGGCCTCTTACCCGTGCTCATGCTTACTGATGAAATAGTACCTCCGGTGTTCAGCAAAAGAAAACGCATGCTTTATTTATTCCTCCAACATTATGCTGTCGTTTTCATCATCTGACGCATACCAGACCTTTTCCGGTTTCACATCTAATGGTCTGTGACATTCAGGGCAATTCAAGGAAGCAATGTGAACACGCTTCACATTAGAGGAACGCTCACCGCATCTGGGGCAATAATATGGTTCTGACATAGAGGTCTCAGGCGTCACTAAACGTAAACGTCTGGTTACATGCAGATTTCCACAGTGACGACAGCGATATAGTTCACGTGAGAAATCTAAGGAAACATCGTCCTTTTGAACCAAATCCAGATACATTGCCGGATCAATACGTCCGTGTCGGATGTCATCAACAATTTTATTGAAAAGTTTACTGTCCTCGCCGTTTCGTCCCAGGTAATAAGTTTCATGGAAGTCTTGATTTGCCACACATTCCAGTTCATAAGCTTTACGCCAGGGGAGTCTGGTAGCCTGATAGGATGTCACCTTAATTTTTACCTCTTCCACATCTGCTTCAGGATCAATAAACACCAGCGCAATTTCTTCGTCTTCTAACTCAACAAAACGCAGCTCAACGTGAACCAGGTCGCCGGCCTTCAGTTTGGAACCACTCAGATCTGACTCTAAATTTGCTCGCCAGCTGCCATTATTCGCCGGAGTCAGGTCATAAACCCACACTTCCTGCAAAACTTTTGCCAGCTCCTCTGAAATATTGATATCCGGCAAAAGACTCTCATCCTCAAAGACCTCTTCAATTTCCTCTTCGGCCACTTCAGCAGCTTCTTCCAGTTTCTCCCGATTCTTCTTCTTGGCTTTCTTGGCCTTTTTGGCGGCATCTGCTGCTTTTTCTTCCGCTTCTTCCAGCGCAGACTGACGTGAAGCCTGCAGCTCCACGAGTTCGTTGATTTTATCTTGATCTTCGATGCGGAAAGCTCTTAAACGAGTAGGAATTTCAGGATCACGTGACGCATCCAGGGGACGAATTGTGAGAGTACTCATGGCTAGAGCATTATTGTACTGTTCCTGCAACACCTGTTGAATGAAAGCGTTTTCCGCCAGCTCTGCGTTGAGCTTCACAATACGGACTAGAAGATTAGGAACTGCAGAAGCGGGAATCGTAATAATTTCCTTTGTATCAAAAAACTCATACTCATCCGTTTCGTCATCTGCAGTACCAAGAAATGCGATGCGAAGATACTCGTCCAAATAGGCGAAAGCCAGATAACCGCTTTCGCTTGGCGGCAACTTGGCTGATAATTCTTCCAGAAGCTTCTTCTGATCTTCAGCGATTACCAAAAGGCGTAAATTCAGCTGCCAAAATTCATAAGTCCTCACCATGTGACGTTTTATTCTTTTTGCGTTTAATTTCATTAGGACAATATCTCCTTCCAATTGTTCCGATATTTCAGACTCACGCT
>JAQWBU010000045.1 GCA_028706195.1 Eubacteriales bacterium | reverse complement strand
TCGCAATTTAATCCGGATGAATGGATCGAACAAATGCCAATCCAAGTGGCAGCAGAAGCAATAACAGACAGGCTGACTTCTCAAGCATACTCGATTGTGATCGAAAGCAAGGAATCTATGCGAAAAGCCGCTAAATAACAAGGTTACAGCCTAAATGGCTCTCTTGGCGCGCGCGGGTGGCTCTATTCATCCGCGCGAGTGGCCTTTTATGTGCGCGGCAGTGGCTCCGCTCAAGCGTGGTTTCCAATGTCTATTAATATAATATCACGATCGTCAAGTAGTATTATGATCGTCGGCCGGATTAATTTTGAACATTTAATATTATTTGAAGAAGGAGCGAGACTAATGGCTTTGCACACAAAAGTAGGAGATGATGAAGATATATGTTTTATGAACAAATCCTCAGTGAATTGTCGGAGATTCCGAATCTGAAAACAAAGGACATTGACGCTTATAGTAAAAAGCTAATTAAAAGCGGCACCGATGTCAGTAGAATCAGGGACTATGTTTTGACACATAAACATTTGCACCGCATCTATTTCCAAGTGTCATTGGGTCTGATGAGTGATATTACCCGGCAGTTTTCTTTTATAGAGGACAATGAAGATTATTTGCAGGACTGGTGGCATGTAGACCAACTAACTCAGTTCGTTAGAAAGCCAATAGATTTTGAATTTGCCTTTGTTAAAGCAAAAGAATATATTGCCTCAAGCAAAACATTTACCCGACGTTGGGGATACGTATTGTTTTTGACAGGCCTTCAAAAAAATCACGAGAATACAAAACAAATATTGTCGCTAATGAAAGATGATGAGGAATACTATGTTCAAATGGCAGAGGCATGGCTTATCTGTGATTTAGCTGTGTTTAATCCCAAATACACCATTGCATTTATTGAAAGTTGCGGTCTAAATTATAGTATCCTCGGAAAGGCTATTCAGAAAATAGTTGACTCCTATCGAATAAGCGATGAAGACAAAAAATACGTGAAACAACTTCGGTGTAAGCTGAAAAACAGTATAAACCACGCTCTTTAGATCTATAGTTGTCATCTGATAGTGCTAAAATGTGTTGGATATCTTTCCTTAAACCGGCGAATTAAAAGACTTTTTCGGAGGAACCAAGATGAATATTTGTTTAAAACAAATTTGCGAAGATAATTTTGTAGATGCATTTAACTTGAAATTGGCCGATGGTCAGGAGAAATTCGTGTCGCATCCAATTCGCAGTCTTGCCCAAGCATATGTTTATTACAAGCAATGCACCCCTTTTGGAATATATGA
The DNA here is from genome assembly GCA_028706195.1 of Eubacteriales bacterium. GTDB lineage: Bacteria > Bacillota > Clostridia > Saccharofermentanales > DTU023 > DTU032. The sequence goes on along the minus strand of JAQWBU010000045.1, from coordinate 10,740 downwards.
CGGAGACAAAATGCTTGGATATGTAATGGTGATTTACGATTACGATATTCCAGAATATGATATTTGGCACATGATGATTGATGAATCCGAACAGGGTAAAGGCTACGGAAAAGCTGCTCTCCAAAAGGTAATTAATTATATTCGTCAAAAACCCTTTGGAAATTCTGACCGTGTGGCACTTACCTGCAATAAAAACAATCAGGCTGCTCTAAAATTATTCAAAGAAGCTGGTTTTGAACTGACTGGAAACAGCGATGAAGATGAAGTTGAACTCGTCAACCTGTTACGCTGAATAAAAACATTACAGATAGATATATTCCAATTTATCTCAACCATTAAACAATCTGTATTTCAAAGATCATAACCGCAGGTGCAATATTCTTATATCTATAATGTTTATTACCAAGTTAAGATAATGTAAGAAAAGTCATCGTCATATCAAGTATTAAATTCGTAAGCGGACATCATCAGCATAAGGTCAAACAGAAAATTGAATGCGCGCCAGGGAGGTGGGAAATTTGAGAGATAAGAACATCCCGAAAAGCTGGCTAATTTTCAGTGATAGGTTCGAGTGGCGAGAATGGCTGACTGCCAATCACCTGAAGGAATCCGGTGTATGGCTTCAAACCAGGAAAATCAAATCGAAAAGACCATGGAACTTGCATAAAACGGTAAGAGCTTTTTTTAGAAAACGTATCCATCAAAAAATTAGATGAAAAGTGCGAACTATGGACAAGAGAATCGTTCGACAGTATATGAACTTAAAATGAAGAGGTGTATCAATGGATGAAAAATTGATTGCCCCTTGTGGGATGAACTGCCGGTTATGCATCGCTTATCAATTCAGGGAACATGATATTAATAAACGAGGGTTTCACAAAAAATATTGTCCCGGATGCATTCCGAGGGGAGAAAACTGCACGCATATGAGAGATGCTTGCGAATTGCTGGCAAAAGGTAGTATTCGCTTTTGTTTTGAATGCGAAAACTTCCCTTGTAAGAGATTGAAAGCATTGGATAAGCGCTACCGTACAAAATACCATATGAGCATGATAGAAAACCTCAACTACATCAAAGAATATGGCATGGAAGAATTCTTAAAGAAGGAACATGATAAATGGCTTTGCACAGAGTGCGGAGCGACGATTTGTTGCCATAACGGACTATGTTTGAATTGTAATGTTGATACCTTACTCATGAATAAAAAATATCGCTGGGATGAATAGAGGTGAATGGAATGGCCGTTGATAAGCAGTATGAATCGGACATTGAAGCGATATTATCACACCGGCTCGATAATGGTGCTGACCTCTGGACTACACCGGATAAGCGTTTAATAAAAGGTGCACCATTTTCGACTCTTGAAAGTGTAATGTATTTATTAGAATTAGGAATGAAACCCACAGAACCTGTACTGAAAGAGGCCGCTGAGCTTATATTCAGTACCTGGCGGGATGATGGCCGTTTCAGATTATGTTCTAAAGGATCTATTTACCCCTGCCATACAGCCGATGCCGCTAGTACCCTTTGCCACATGGGCTATGTTTCTGATACCAGACTGCAAAAAACATTCCAGTATTTATTAGACAGATGGAGGCTGGCGCTGTAACAAATTCAGCTTTGGCCGGGGTCTCGAAACAGAATATTCAAATCCGTTTCCAACGCTTACCGCCTTAGACGCATTTCGCTTTAGTGACTACCTCAATAAAGAACCTGCGCTTGATAAGGCAGTAGATTTCCTGTTGGATCATTGGACAATTAGGAAACCCATTGGCCCTTGCCATTATGGAATTGGGACATTATTCATGCAAGTTGAATATCCTTTCCGAAACTACAACCTTTTTGTATATGTCTATGTTCTGTCCTTTTACAAGCAGGCAAAGAAGGACAAGAGGTTTCTCGAAGCTTTGGAAATCCTGAAATCAAAAATGGCAGATGGCCAGATTGTGGTTGAGCGCGTTGTTCCGAAGTTGGCCGGTTTATCATTTTGTAAAAAAGGACAAACCAGCGAATTAACAACAAAACGCTATCATGAAATTCTTAAAAACCTTCAATGAAGAGAATGCTTCAGCTGTTCACTATGTATAGGGCGGTAGCCCCATTGTGAAACTACCGCTTCGTTGTTTTATTTTGCAAAATCATCTCTTCTAATGTGTTGTTGAAGGACTTTCCAGGGCGAGTAATCCTGTCTCACTGGGAACAGTATTGTAAATAGCCTCCCTTATCACCACCACAGACAGAATATTTCCAGCGGCATTTAAGGCGCAAGCTCAATGAAATGTATGTCTGTACCGTCGAGATTCGCGGTGGTAGGCTGGCGCAATTCGTTGTTGGTCTCCCAAAATAACTTGTCTCCGGCAATATTCAGAGAAAACAGCTCGCTTGTCTGAAAAAGCATTTGATTCTCGCTCTGATCTTGCTTCATGCGGTACAGGCCTGAATCTGCATCATCCGCTCTTATGCCATACCAGAAATAATAAAGGTAGTCGCCATAGGGGACCATTTCCTCTATCGATCCGTCAAAAAACAGACTCTTCTCACCGGTCTGGGTATTGTAGATGTATGTTGTAGCTTTTACCAATGAATTTGAACCGATTATATTCGCTGCCTATTGATTATTCAAGACCTGCGGGGACGCCAGGTAATTAATATAGGGCGACGGGAATCGAATTGCATCCGATGGCGGGTGGCAAGCAGGGTCGATCTATACCTGACGGCAGTAATTGTCAGGAGACCCTGAACTGACCCATCATGCCGTTATCCTCATGCTCCAGCATATGGCAGTGGTACATGAAGATCCCGGGATGGGTGAAGCGGACACGTAGTCTGACTTCGTCCCCAACACCGACATAAACCGTGTCTTTGAATCCTTGCTCCTGCAAAGGAGGTGCCTTTCCATTTCTGGAGATAATCTGAAACTGGGTTACATGCACATGGAAGGGGTGACCGTTTGTCTGCATCATGCCGCCGTTGTTGCGGACGACCCAGATCTCTGTTTCATTGAGATTCACCTCTTCATCGATCCGGTCCATATCATAATATTTGCCATTGATCGTCCCGCTTATGCCCATGCTCTCCAGGTTGAACATCCTGATTGGAGGATCATCACCTTCCGGTATTGCCTTAATCCGGGTAAGCGCTTCGGGTACTTCGCTGAGATTTTGATCCTCGCCCGCTATGTTGATCTGCATAATCTCCTGTCTCCCCAACAGCAGCGACACTGATTCACTATTGATTGCGGCAAAGTCAACCACGACTTCAGCCCGCTCACCGGGAGCCAGAAAGAGAGACCCGCGGGTGACCGGAGCGGCCAGGAAGCCGCCATCTGAGGCAATTTGCTGAAAGTCAATCAAATTGCTTAACTTGAATTCAAAATTCTGGAAGTTGGAGGCATTCAGAATGCGGAAACGAACATTGCCTTTTTGTACATTGACGTAAGGGTCACTCGTCCCGTTTATCAGGATCGTATCACCGGCTTCCGCACCCATCATTGAGATCCGATAATCGAAGTGCCCATTACTTTTGAAACTACGATCCTGCACGATTAAGGGGATATCATTAACGCCGTAATCTTTGGGCAGATTCAGCTTGGCTGATACCTCGTCATCAATATAAATCAGTCCAGCCAGGCCATAATATACTTGGTCAGCTGTATTGCCCATAATATGCGGATGATACCACAGTGTGGCAGCTGATTGGTCCACAGTGAAACCTGGCTCCCACGTCTCCCCAGGTGCAACACCTTGGTGCGGGCCGCCATCCTGATCCCCGTCAACGACCAGCCCGTGCCAGTGGATGGTAGTGGCAAAATCCAATTGGTTGCGTACGCGGATTTTTACCGCCTCGCCTTTGGTCAGCCGAATGACCGGGCCGAGATAGGATCCGTTGTAACCAAAAGTGGGGGTTTGCTGGCTGCCGATGAAATTAGTCCGGCCATATTGGGCTTCCAGTTCATATTCTGCTGTCTCGGGGTCAGGATTCAGATCTTCCAATAAAGGCGGGATTTTCAGCTCATTAGCATTTTTAGCAATTGGTCCACGTGGCAGCCACCTGCCGGACAGCAAAATCAAGACAATCCCGCCGAAGGCAAGTACGACGACAATTAAGACAAGAATAGTTAATTTGATTTTAGTGCTAGCTGTGTTCATCTTGTGGCGTTCCCGGTCTTGGTCGCTCTGTGTCATTCACTGTGCTCCGCCCCTGCATCATAGTATGTATGGACAGAGGTTTGCGTACCGTATAGACCAATATAATTGCATCCATAGTGTGGTACTTATTTGCTATCCTCCCGTACTCCTAATAAAATCGAATACAGGGGTTTCACTTGGTGCAGCTTCGACCGTATTTCATAAGCAAGATTGCTATCAGCTTCGGAGGATTATAAAGAAAAGGATGGAGTGTTAATGGAGAATAAGACTATTTTGTTAGCAGTCAATGGGACTTTAATGCGAGGACTAGAGCTTAACAAGAACCTATTAGAAGTAGGAGCAACATTTATCAGGGAAGATATGACTGCTGACTGTTACCGGCTTTGGAGTATTGATGACAAACATCCGGCTATGATACGCACTCCGGGTGAAGGTGGGAGTGTTGCAGTAGAAATTTGGTCTGTACCTTATGAAGGCATAGCTAAGGTGTTGCTGGATGAACCTGCCGGTCTGACAATCGGAAAAGTTCTTCTTATGGATGGAACAATGGTTCTTGGTGTTCTGGGGGAACCTTTTTTGTGTCAAGATCAGCTTGATATAACAGAGTATGCTGGCTGGCATAGCTATATGGCAGAAAAAACAAAACAGAACAACTCTTGAAGCTCCACGGAATGAAAAACTAAAAATTGACACGTTTCGCCTAACACTTATTTTACGGTGATTTTATACAATTTCGCAGATTTCACTTATATCGCTAATTATTTGACAAACACTTCTGTTGAGGGCAAAATGCGGCCAGCAGCATGACTGCCTTACCATGCGGACGATTCAGGAGATGATGAATGGCTATGAGTAACAGCAAATCAGCTGATCGGCGAGAGCTGGCCACGGTCTTTATTTTGACATTAGTAATTGCCTTTATGGATATTACGGGATTTCCAAGCAGTCTATTTGTGAATATTCAAATAGCCGACATAAATCCAATGTATTTTACATTGATGGCAAACTTTATTTTAATAGGGCTTCTTGCCTTCGTTGTTTTGAAGTTTTTTTGTCCAACCTGGTATTTAGGCTTTACCAGCAAAGGACTACTGGCCGGATTGAAAAAATATGGGATTGTTGGCGTTATTGTTGCACTCATCGGTTTCATTGCATTTTATGTGGGACTCAGACCCTTTGACCTGAAACCGTCTTTTGTAAAAGTATTGGTTGAAGGGGTCGTATACTATATCGGTGTTGCAGTTGTTGAAGAACTATACATACGAGGCCTGCTGTTAAACCTTATCGAAAGATTATTCTCTAAATCAAAGCATAATACCTTAATTGCGATCGTATTATCTTCTGTCATTTTTGGTTTGGGACATATTTTCGGAGTTATCGGACAACCTATATTAGTAATAGTAAGTAAAGTTACCTGGACAATTGGTATGGGGCTATTCTTCGGAATGATTTATAAGAAAACAAATAATCTATGGCTGCCGATTATCCTTCACTTTTTGATAAATGTATGTGCCCTGCCCGCTAGCTTTTCAAGTACAAGCGGATATGCAGACCTTACTTTATATATTATTTTGCCTACATATCTCTTGCTTGGTGCATACAGTTTATTGACTCTGAGAAAAGAATCGTTAGAGTGACAAATCATGAAATTCAAGCACTATATCCACGCTGACTATCAGGCAGTCTGTGACTTCCTGATTGCTCTGAACCATCAGGATAAGACACACATTAATTGGAACTGGGCACGGTGGGAGTGGATGTATGCCCATCCCTATTTCGACAGAACACAAGTTCACACCATTGGCCTGTGGAAGGATAACGGCATAGTCGTGGCTGCGGCAATTTATGATCTATACCACGGAGAAGCTTTTTGCGCCGCACTTGAGGACTACGGAGAATTGTTCCCGGAGATTTCGGAATACACTTACCGCAATCTGAAAGACGATAAGGGACTGGGAATTGCAGTCCATGACGGTGACAGCAAAATGCAGGAGCGTATGTTGAACCTTGGCTATCATAAGGCAGAGCAGACGGAGACTATCCTCTACCGAGATCTGGAACAGGATCTTGACTATCAATTGCCGGATGGCTTTAAAATCCGGGAGATTCACTTTCCGGAAGATAATCTTGCCTACCAGACTGTTATTTGGAAAGGCTTCGACCATGAGGGAGATGCAGCGGAGCTGGAGAAAATGCTCCAAAACAAAGAGCTGCCGCCTAATCGCCGCCCGGAGCTGTGCCTTGCTGCGGCGAATGAAACAGGCGAATTTGTGGCCCACTGCACCTGTTGGTATGATGCGAGAACAGATTATGCCTATGTGGAGCCGGTCTGTACTATTCCCAATTATCGTGGCAAAGGACTGGGAAAGGCTGTAGTCTGTGAAGCACTGAACCGATGCAAAAAGCTGGGCGCACAGAAAGCATTTGTCATATCCGAACTTGAATTCTATCAGAAATTGGGATTTATGAATCATTCCCACTACACCTTTTATTGGCATAAGTAGAGTGAATATGATAAGCAAGAAGGGAGCCATCATGAGCAGGTTATATGAATTTGAAGCACAGATTATAAAAGCACCGGATATGGATGCTGCATATATAGAAATACCTTTTGACGTAATAGCAGAATTTGGAAAAGGCAGAGTTCCCGTTACCGCTACCTTTGATGGAGAGCTCTATGAAGGAAGTATCGTCAAAATGGGAACACCTTGTCATATTATCGGGATCAGGAAAGACATCCGTGCAAAAATCGGGAAACAGCCGGGCGATACAATAAAGGTGACTATTCAGGAAAGAGTGAAGTCAAAATGAAAACTTATTCAGAATAAGAATATTCAGATCTAATTTCAGAAAGGTGTGATTGCTTTGTTTGAACTGATATTCCTGATACTTGTAGGATTTTTATTTCTGATATTTGGCTGGAGGATTTGGAAAAATGAACAGATCACTCTGATTCATTCTTATCATTACAAAAAGGTCTCTGAAGAAGATAAAAAAAGTTACACAGAAGAATTTGGTAAATCACTTACTCTGATTGGCATTGGGATAATCTTAACTGCTGCTGTTAATTTTATTACAAAGACAGCCTATGGCTGGATACTTTTTGCTCTTTTCTTCATCACCGGATTACTCAAAATATATAAGATACAGAAAGAATATAATAAAGGCGTGTTTTGAATCCTGTTCCTGGTGAGAAAAATAACGTCATGAGCAAGCTACTTCATCTTGTTTAATAATTGTCAACTAATACTTCTTTCAATTTCTGATAACGAAATATTTTACAAAATAATTTCATTTTATTTCATCATTACTTATTGAGCTTATTAGTAATAATTGCTATAAATATCATTAAGCATAATATCTCAATCGGGTAAATACTGAACAGCGCCAGGCTTAAGAAGTCCTGGCCATGAACGAAAATTTTCCATAATGAGACAAGTTAACTTAATCAAGGAGGATTATGAAAATGAAAAAAATAATAGCGATGATATTGGTGTTGATCTTAGTACTGGGCTTTTCAGGAATAGCAGTTCTCGGGGCTGCTGAACCTCCGACTGTGACTATTATTTCAGATAATGGACTCTATACTGTTGAGCAAGGTGGCACTCTTAATTTGACAGCTACTTCTGTTATGGGCACAAATCAACACAATTGGAGGCTTACAGCTCAAGAGTGGACCGGAGCCACAAGAACTGGCGGCAATGTTGTCGGTGACGAGGTGTATGCATCAACTCCTCCCTCAGGTGATTTAACATTCGTTTCGAACGCTGTTTTTTCGGCAGAAGGTAAAGAGATCGGTGTATATGAAGTTCGCTATTCAATTTCCGTTCTGAGATTAAATGGCAATCAAGCGGCTTCAGGTAATGATGATGTTAGTGTTGAAGTGATTGAAGTAAGTATACCGGTTTATGTCGAGCCTATGGCCGCTCCTGCGATTGCCGCTCGAATTTTAAAATTTAACGGCGTGCAGCCACGCTATGGCAAGGGGAAAAACGGCGGAAACTTCATCGCTGATGTTGCACCTGCGATGGGGCCTAAAACAACATTTAATGGAATAGACAAAGAGATCTGGAACGAAGATGCAGGCAGATACGTCTCGAATCCTGCATATTGGGATGAAGTACTGGCTTTCTTAAATGCTCATCCGGAGAAACCGAAAGCCTTCGAGAGTGCATACAATTGGTTTGCAGAAAACCTGGACTAAGTTTATTGCTCTTGCATCATACATAAAAGTTGAAAAGCCGCGGCTATGTAGCTTGCGGCTTTTTCATGCTGCCTTTTATCATTGTCCAGTAAAGCTTCATTACTTCCCTTCTGAGCACTAACTTAATACTATCTTTAAATTGGGATAATGAACTTACGTTAACTTGATGTTAAGACTTGAAACAAAGTAGAAATCAATAGACGGGAGCGATCGCCAATGAAAAAATCCAGAAAAACTTTTGTTCTTGACACCAATGTTCTGCTTAATAACCCCTACGCGCTGTATTCCTTCGAGGACAACATTGTTGTAATCCCGGAGGTAGTATTGGAGGAATTGGACAAGTTTAAGAAGGACGATTCCGAACTGGGTGCAAACGCAAGACATGTAGCCAGACTGATTGACGCGCTGAGAGAAAAAGGAAGTCTGAATACGGGCATAGAGCTCGAAAATGGTGGAACTCTTCGTATTGAGATGAATTTTCATGACGTCAAGCTTCCTGAAAGCTGGGTTGGAAGTGTTAATGACAACAGAATCTTAAAGGTCTGCAAAGGACTTCACGAGAAAAACGAAAAGGTTTATCTGGTTTCAAAAGATATATTTATCAGAATCAAGGCAGATGTGCTGGGAATAACAGCACAGGACTTTTTTGCGGAACAGTCACCTGACATTGAAGAACAGTACGCGGGACGGCTGAATGTCTACACAACAGAGGAGAAATTAAATGACTTCTACCTCAAATCAAGCCTGAAGCCTGAGGATGTATTTGAATTTTCACCCGGCTCAGGCAAAGAACATGCCGTCGAGCTCACAACTAACCAATTCCTGATCATACACTCAAGCACTAATGACAAGCAGACGGCCTTAGCCCGCTTCAATGGCAGAGAGATCGTCCCCTTAAGCTTTCTGCAGGAACACCCCTTTGGAGTAACACCTCGAAATGCCGGCCAGAAATTCATGCAGGAAGCTCTGATGATGGATGCAGATAAAGCGCCTCTGGTTATCATAAAGGGACCTGCAGGAACTGCAAAAACATTTTACTCAATTGCTGTCGGTTTACATAAAATGCTTTCCGAACGTCCCACACCCTACAGGAAAATTTTGGTCTGCCGCCCAAATGTAAAATTTGATGAGGATATCGGATATTTACCCGGTACCGAACAGGAAAAGATAGCCCCTTTCCTGCGCCCTGTTATTGATAACTTAGAGGTTCTCATCGATCAGGGAGCCAAGGAAAAGTATAACTGCGAAAGAGAGCTGAAAGACAAAATAGATGAGCTCTTCGACAGAAATATCATCAGCACTGAAGCCATGACGTTTATCAGAGGCCATTCTATCGCCAAGCAATGGGTCATCATCGACGAAGCTCAGAACCTGACTCCCAAGCAGGTCAAAGGAATTATCACCCGCGCCGGCATGGAGATCAAGATCATATTAGTCGGCGATCCTGAACAGATAGATCATCCCTTCCTTGATATAAGGACAAACGGACTCAGCTATGCTTCCGAAAAGATGAAAGGAAGCTCCCTCTGCCACCAGATCACCTTGACCGATGAAGAATGTGAGCGGTCTAAACTGGCTTTTGAAGCCGCGAAGAGAATGTAGCAGGATTAAGCATGGCAGAAAAAGAATTACAAAACAAAGACTTTAATCCGATAAAATCCATCCTGACCCTTTATCTGCTCTGCTTTGTGTTGAGAGCAGTTGAATACATGTTTATTCGTACAGATCAGAGTATCTTTGGTGAGGCGTTTATACATAAACTGGCCGGCATTGCCCTACTCTTCCTGGCACTAAGGTATTTTTCTCTGAAATGGTCGGACATTGGCTTCACAAGCAAATCAGCAGTAAAAAATACACTCTATGGTCTCCTGCTCGGTCTAAGCGTGTTTGTGATTGCTTATGGAGTTGATTTTCTCCTGCAGGTATCAAAAGGAAACAGTCCTTCTCTGCAGTTATATGTGACCAGTTATGGAGTTGACGGCAATCACGGTGAACAAACAGCTCTGCTGTTTTTCCTAATTTCGATTGTCGGAAATATCATTAACGTGGTGATGGAAGAAGGAATCTTCCGGGGCTTATTCATTAAACTGGCGGAGAGCAGATATTCATTTCTGAAAGCAGTCCTTATTTCCTCTGTGCTCTTTGGCATCTGGCATATTGCAGCTCCTCTGCGCAGTCTAATCGACGGAGATATGAGTCTGCCCAGTGCGGCAATGTCAGCTCTGATGTTTGTTTTAACATCAGCAATCGGCGGCGTAAAATTCTCTTTGCTGACGAAAATTAACGGTTCACTCTGGATGCCGATGGCCGATCACTTTGTAAATAACAGCATCACGAATCTTTTGCATGTTGTAACGGCTTCAGGCGCTGATGAATTTCAAATAATCC
>JAQWBU010000044.1 GCA_028706195.1 Eubacteriales bacterium | reverse complement strand
CTCGCATAAAATGTAAATATATTAACTAATTATACATACAAATAATAAACGATACTATTAATACTATGTAATATTCGAATTACAGCGTTTGTTATTATGGCGGCCTATTCAAAGTTTAATTGATTATTCACCTTTCCCTTGTAAAGAGTTCAAGAATTTTCAAATAGCGTTCGCGAAAATAACTATTCTTCAAAAAAACATAATTAAATTCGAAGTGTTCGTCGAAGTCCGGAATGTCAATTAGTGCCAGCTTCCCTGATGCAATATCCTTACCGGCTGCTGCTTCAAATAAAAATGTAATGCCAATGTCATTTGCAACCATCTCTTTAATTGCAGCCATGTTTCCTATTTCAATTACTTTGTCAAAGGCCTGGAGCGTATAGTTATTTTTTTGTAATATGTTTTCGAAAATCTCACGTGTCCCGGACCCGCGTTCACGCACAATGAGCCGATGTTCGATAAGTCGCTCAAAATCTACTGTTTCATATAGAAGATCAGACCGGGCGGAACATACGGGAATGAACTTCTCGCGACTGAAGAGGGTGCTGTCATAGTGATACTTGTCAAAGAGTCCCTCCACAACTATAAAATCCAGCTCTCCCTCATTCAGTTGTTCCAGGAGGGTTTGAGTATTGGCCACAGTCATATGGATTTTTATGTCGGAATATTTGAGAAGAATCTTTGACAAGATCTCAGGCATGACGTATTCACCTATGGATAAGGTAGCGCCAAAGGAAAAACTCATGGCTTCTGTCTCTCCGGCTTGAATATTCTTCAGCAGGTGCTTACTGTCGGAAAATACTGTTGTAGCATACTCTTTCAGCAGCTCGCCCTGAGCCGTTAAGCTTACGGTTCGCTTGGAGGTGTCGACAAGCTTAACGCCGTAGAGTTCTTCCAGATATTTTATATGCTGAGACACAGCCGGCTGAGTTATATGCAGAATTTTTGCAGTTTTGGTAAAACTGCCACAAGCACTCAAAGTGAGAAGCGTTTTGTGTCTGCTGTCAATCATTGTCCGTTCCTATGTATTAGTTATATTTATCGATTTATAATTATTAATAATTTTATTTTATCAATCATCTGTGGCAAAATCAATGAGGTTAAGGATGGTGTTAGATAATGACAAAGAAAAATAATCATGTGATTGGTATTTTACTGGCTGTGGCTATTGCTGCCTCGGCTTATGGGATTAATGCACTGATCCCGTCCGGGATTCTGGGCGAAACTCTGATAGCATTGCTGCTCGGGATGCTTTTGAATCCCTTGCTTTCCAGATTTGATCTCTTTGAAAATGGCATCGATTGGGCTTCGAAGTACATTCTCCGGGCCGGAATTATAATGGCCGGGATCACGCTCAGCTTTTCACAGGTTATTCATGCAGGAAAATATGCGCTCATTCTTTTGGTTTTTACACTTGGAACCTCTTTTGGCATGGGCTATATCTGCAAAAGGGTTTTTAAGATTAACTGGAAACTGGCCAGTCTGCTGTCTGTGAGCACTGCCATCTGCGGAGGCACAGCCGTAGCAACCCTGGGACCGACAATCCGGGCTAAAAATCGCGACATCGCCTATGCTATTTCTGCCACCTTCATCTTTGACATTATCACCGTGATCGCCTTTCCCTGGATCGGTCAGCTGCTGGGCATGAGCGACACGAGTTTCGGACTCTGGGTCGGAACTTCCGTTAATGACACCTCCTCGGTGGTGGCCGCAGGTTATGCCTTCTCCGATGCAGCCGGCGTCCTGGCTACCATTGTAAAGCTCACGAGAACACTCTTCATCGTTCCCATCGTACTCATCTTCTCCTGGTATTACGCCAGAAAAGAAGCGTCCGCCGGCACTGTGGAAAAAGTGAAAGTACACAAGATATTTCCCTGGTTTATACTTGGATTTTTGCTCATGGTTGGCATCAGAACTACCGGCGTGGTTCCGCTTCAGGCAGTTAACAGTATCTCTTTGCTTTCCAAATTCTGCTTAGCTACTGCTCTGGCCGCCATCGGATTAAAAACAAGTCTGAAAGAAGTTAAGGGCGTCGGCATTAAGCCCATGATTGCCGGTGTCATCATTGATTCTTCTGTTGTGATAGTTGCATTCTTTGCTCAGGCGGCAATACTCAGATTTGTGCCTTGATAGAGCAGATATACCAGGAGGATCTGGGTCCCACATCGATAACCCTGACTTCGGGAAAGACTGATTCCAGCTCCTCTGTAGCGACTTCTATAAAGTATAGATAATCGCTTCGTTCCAGATGTTCAATGAATGTTACATGGAATTTTCTATTTTGATTGTAATCATGAATTACTACGTATTGTCTGGCGACTCTTTTCATTTCCTCATAAAGTATCAACCTATCTTCCGGCTTAAGGCCATGAGCGACATAGGAAGATACTACGAGGTCAAATGTATTGTCGGGAAAAGGCAGAGGTTCATCTTCAGCTATCTCAAGCAGTTTGACCGAAGTATCCAGCAGCTTCTTAGCGGCTTGCTTCAGCATGCCCCGGGAATGGTCTACAGCGGTGACTTCAAGTCCCTGTTCATACAATACCTTGGCTAAGGCCCCGGTTCCGCAGCCAACGTCCAGCGCGTTTTGAAAGCGGCTGATATCGAACTTAGGCTTAATCGTTTCCACGATTTTGGCATAGTTTGCTGCCTGCGACTTGAAGAAAGCTCCGTAGATTCCGGATATATTATTGAACATTTTAGTTCTGGAAGAGATGTTGCTCACCTGCTTGCTAAAAGAGAGTGCTTCAAGTATGACAGTTGTGCACTCTGCTTGCCGGATTTTTGTTACTATGTTTGAAAAAATGAGACGAGTTTTACGGCAAACAAATTAACGCCAGTAAAATTAGCATAAGAGCAGAATGCGACTATCAATAAAAAAACCGCTGAACTATCAGCGGTTTTATCTAAATCAATGCTTATCTGGATAGAATTCTTTTAATAGCGGATAAAGCTCTCGAAAACGTTTATACTTTTCATTGAAGTATGAGCTTTGTTTTTCATCCGGCTCGATTACGTCTTTTATTCTAGTCAGCGAAGTGGATGCATCAGAGACACTGTCCCAGACTCCTGCACCTACTGCTGCTAGTATTGCAGCTCCGTAGCCTGGCCCTTCTTCATGTTCCATAGTGTATACACGAGCTGAGAACACATCAGATAAGAGCTGAAGCCAGGAAAAGCTTTTCGCTCCTCCCCCGGTAGCGCCAAAATCCTGCAAGCTGAATCCCAGATCTCTGATTATCTCCACAGAATCTCTTAAACCGAAAGATACACCTTCCAGGACCGCTTTACTCATTTCCGCAGCACTAGTTTCCATTGATAGTCCCACGAATGCGCCGCGTATTTCCTCGTCATTATGAGGCGAACGTTCTCCGCTCAAATAAGGAAGGAAATAAACATCATGCTTATCCGCATCAGAACGGCTGTACTCGTCCAGACCGTAGTCTCTCTCTAAAATATTCTCTAGCCACCATTCATTAGCCGCTGCAGCAGATAACATGCAACCCATAAGGTGATACGACCCATCAGTGTGGCAAAACTGATGTACGGCATGGTTTTGAAGTGGTAAATATTGCCCGGTAGAAACGAAAATAGTCCCACTTGTTCCCAACGATACGGTCGCTCTGCCAGGCAGTATTGTACCGGTACCAACTGCCGCAGCTGCATTATCACCTGCTCCTGCTGTTACTAGAACGTCCTGCGACAGTCCTAATTCTTCTGCCAGGTCTGAACGCAAGGTAGCGATCACATCGCTACCTTTATGCACGCGCGGCATTTTTTCTTCCGAAATTCCGACAATTCTGAGCATCTCGTTTGACCATTTCTGCTTTTCCACATCAAAAAGTAGTGTTCCCGACGCATCAGAAAGATCCGTAGAGTGTTCGCCTGTAAAACGATATGCAATATAATCCTTGGGTAACATTATTTTGTCTATCTTGGAAAAAAGGTCCGGCTCATGTTTCTTCATCCAGAGTAATTTAGGTGCTGTGAAACCGGCGAACGCAATGTTGCCTGTTTCCTGCACCAGAGTGGCTTCGCCAATCTCATAATTAAGGAAATTAGTCTCTTCAGTTGTCCTGAGATCATTCCATAAAATTGCGGGCCTGATAACCCCGTCATTATCATCAAGAGTGACCAGACTATGCATTTGACCTGCAAAACTGATAGCTCTTACATCCTCCTTTTTATGCTTAGACAGTAAGGAATGAAGACCATCTATTATTGCGTCAAACCAGTCTTCCGGGTTTTGCTCGCTCCAGCCGGATGCAGGATATGATATAGCATAGCTTCGGCTCTCAGTGTCAAGCACTGCGCCATTTTCGTCCATGAGAAGCAGTTTCGCCGATGACGTGCCAATATCAATGCCTACAAAAGTATTATTGTTCATAAACACTACCTAAATATTGACGCCCGGACATCTGCGATGCCCGGGTCGTATTTAAATTATTTCTTACTTATGCGAGCTTATCATCATTTGTAAACATAATTTGATTGATGACGCTCATAAGATATTCTTCCTGTCCGGATCCGGGTAAGTCGGGTTTAGCCAGTTCACCGGCATAATTTGATAAGGATTCAAGTGTAGCGCTTCCTTCAACGATGGACTTACCGATTCCATCCTTGTAAGATGCATAGCGCTGATTGACAAATTCCCCTATTCTGCCATCACGAAGCAGACTGGCTGCTTTGATCAGCCCGAGGGCGAAGGTATCCATACCGAGTATGAAAGACATGAACATGTCTTTATGAGCATAGCTGGGTCGTCTATTTTTGGCATCAAAATTCAGACCGCCTGTTTTAAAGCCTCCTGCACGCAGTATTTCGTACATGGCGAAAGTTGCTTCATAAACGTCCCAAGGGAACTCATCGGTATCCCAGCCAAGAAGATAATCGCCCTGATTTGCATCAACACTGCCAAGCATGCCTGCGTCAGCAGCGACTCGTAAATCGTGTTGGAAAGTATGTCCGGCTAAAGTCGCGTGGTTGGCTTCGATATTTAGTTTGAAATCTTTTTCCAAACCGTAACGTCTTAAGAATTCAATAGATGTCGCTGCATCAAAATCATACTGATGCTTCATCGGCTCTTTAGGCTTCGGTTCGATATAGAAATCTCCCTTAAAACCGATTTTACGACCGTAATCCACTGCCATATGCATCAGACGAGCGATGTTATCCTGTTCAAATTTCATATCAGTGTTGAGCAGCGTTTCATAGCCTTCGCGTCCACCCCAGAAAACGTATCCTGTTCCTCCGAGTTTCACAGTAAAATCAAGCGCAGTTTTGATTTGCGCTGCAGCGAAAGCGTAGACATCAGCTGAATTAGAACTGCCCGCTCCGTTTAAATAACGCGGATTGGAAAACAAGTTTGCAGTTCCCCAGAGCATTTTTTTATTGCTGGAATCCATTTTTTCCTTGATATAATCCGTAATTTCATCCAGACGGCGATTAGTGACATTAATATCCTCATCTTCAGGAGCCAGATCAACATCATGAGCACAAAAATAATCAAGACCGAGCTTTTCCATGAACTCAAAGCCCGCATCAACCTTCGCACGAGCATGCTCCATCGTACCTTCTTCAGCGCCGAAACTTTTGTCAGAAGTTCCAACACCAAACATATCAGTGCCGGTAGCACAAAGAGTGTGCCACCAGGCCATCGAAAACTTCAACTGTTCGCGCATAGTCTTGCCTAGAACAACGCGATCAGGATCATAAAATTTGAAAGCTAACGGGTTCAGACTTTTACTTCCTTCAAACTTAATCTCAGGAATATCCGGGAAATATTTACCCATAGTTTCCTCCATCACTCCGATTTCATTGCGCTATCGAAAGCAATAT
The DNA here is from genome assembly GCA_028706195.1 of Eubacteriales bacterium. Lineage (GTDB taxonomy): Bacteria > Bacillota > Clostridia > Saccharofermentanales > DTU023 > DTU032. The sequence continues at coordinate 6,218 of JAQWBU010000044.1, read as the reverse complement.
CGGAAGGATCAAAGTCAATTTGCTTAACATATTCACAGGCTTCCTGAGCTCCGAATAAGCGATCCATGCCGGAGTCTTCCCATTCGACTGACAGAGGTCCCTGGTAATTCATTTCATTCAAAAGGCGAATGATCTTATCGAAATCAACGTCACCATGCCCCAGAGAGACAAAGTTCCATCCGCGACGCATATCGCCGAATTCCAAATGTGATCCGAGCACACCATTTCTGCCATCCAGATTCATGGCTACATCTTTCATATGTACATGATAAACACGGTCGCGGAAATCCGAAAGGAACATAATCGGATCAACACCCTGCCAAACGAGATGGCTAGGATCGTAGTTCAACCCAAGGGTGGGTCTATGATCAAACTCTTTAAAGAGCCTGTCTGTTGTCCAGTAATCGAAGGCAATCTCTGTAGGATGTACTTCCAGAGCGAATTTAACACCACACTCATCAAACACGTCAAAGATCGGTGTCCACAGCTCTACCTGCTCGGCAAAAGCGTCATCGATCATTTCCTGAGTGGTTTGCGGAAAGGAGTACCAGTATTTCCATACAGCTGAGCCCATAAAACCTGTAACAACGTTACAGCCCATCTTTTCAGCTGCGCGGGCAGTATTTTTCACTTCATCAATTGCCCAAGCGCGAATCTCCTCAGGTTTGCCTGCGAATTCTGCCGGTGCGAAACCATCAAGCCTAGGATCCCAGAGATCTCCGACACACTGGCTCGGCAAGTGGCAGCCAAGAGCTGTACAGGATAAATTATATTTTTCCAGAATATCTTTCAGGCTTTGCACGTAGTCTTCATCAGTGGCAGCACGGGTAACATCGATATGACCCCAAGTGGCTATTTCCAAACCATCATAGCCCCATCCGCTTGCCAATTTTGCAATTTCTTCCAGTGTCATATCCGTCCACTGGCCTGTAAAAATTGTTACTTTACGACTCATATAAATTCTCCTATTCTCAATTTAATCCGCTGTGGCAACTTTAGTCCATACATTTCCTTTTTCATTACTTTCCAAACATGCCTCGATAAAGGCCATACCATGGATACCATCAACCAGATCCGGGTAATCAACCATGTCTTTATTGAATGTTCCTTGTTCTTTTGCGTGAACACAATTAGTGAAACCACGGTAGAGGTTGGCCATAGCTTCGAACCATCCCTCAGGGTGTCCGCTTGGTAGACGTTCAAAAGACGCAGGATAGGGATAGATCATACCTTGTCCGCGATGAATCTCACGCCAGTATCCATCTTCCAAAGTAAACCATAGCTTTTCAGACTCTTCCTGCACAAAAACTATGCTACCCTTTTCACCGTATATTCGTACTTTCAGACCGTTATCGTGCCCGCGAGCTACCTGAGATGCCCAGTAGCTGCCGCTGGCACCGTTATTGTACTTGACTAAAACTGTTGAGTTATCGTCAATTTCGCGACCGGGTACTTTCATCTCCATATTCGCCAGTACTTCCGTGATTTCAAGTCCAGTCATACGATAGACAAGATTTTCAATGTGAGTACCAATATCTCCTAAGGCGTTCGTAGCTCCGGACAAATCTTTACATATTCTCCACTCTGCCTGTTTGTTACCTGAGACATCCTCATCTGCCAGCCAACCCTGAGCATATTCGCCCTGTATGACCCTAATTTCTCCGATTTCTCCTCTGTCAATCATTTCTCTGGCTTGTCGTACAGTCACATAGCCTGAATACACGTAAGTGACTAAAAATAAAAGGTCACGCTCTTTGGCAAGCCTTTGTAATTCAAGCGCATCTGCTAAAGTTGTGGTGACAGGCTTGTCACATGCCACATGAAAGCCAGCCTCCAGGAATGTTTTGCAAATTTCAAAATGTGAACTATTGGGAGTCACTACGACGACGAAATCGATTTTGTCTTCGCGTTTGACTTCAGCTTCCGCCATTTCCGAATAGCTCGCATACATGCGATCTTCATCGAGACGCAACTCTGTGCCTGTCACTTTGCATTTATCGCTGGATCTTGAAAAGCATCCTGCCACCAACTCGGCAGCGTTATCTATCCATAATGCTCTCCGATGAGCATCTCCGATAAATGAACCCGGGCCTCCTCCAACCATCCCATATCTAAACTTTCTTTTCATAGTTTTCCTCCTTATTTCGACTTCTTTTTTTACTCAGAAGCTCTGCCGCGCTGAAGCTGAACTCTTTGTAAGACTACTGCAAGAAGCACAATAGTGCCCTTTACAGCATCGTTAAGTAGAGCATTCATGCTTAAAGCGGTAATGATTTTGTCAATCATGGAGAAGGACATGGCACCAAAAACGATACCGGTAATTGTACCTTTTCCACCCGTCATACTTATGCCGCCAATCACACAAGCGGCTATAGCATATAATTCAAAACCCTGACCTGATGTTGCCGGATCAAAGGATGTATCTTTTGCTATTTTTAGAAAGGCAGCTATTCCAACGAGTATTCCTGCCAGAACGAACACGAAAAAACGAAGATTTTTTGTGTTAATTCCTGCCAAACGGGCTGCGCGCTCATTGCCTCCTGTTGCATAGATCTGCTTGCCAAACTTAGTGTTTCCTGTCACATAGATTAAAACAAGCGCTATCAGGATAAAGATTATTCCAATATTGGGTATAGTCAGTATGTTGCCGTTACCTATTTTGAACAGTGTGTTATAACTATCGTTAGTCGCGTCGATCCGATAACGGGTTTCGCCTAACACGTTCATGTGATACTGCGATATCGATCGAAAAATCAGCATGGTGGCTAGAGTTGTTATGAAGGAAGGAACACCAAGTTTACCGACAAAAAATCCGTTAATTGCACCACAAAAGGCTCCAATCAGAATCGCAGCCAGAATAGCTACAAAAATTGAACCCGTTGCATTGTAACTAAGAATCGTCAGCCCTCCAATAAATACAAAAGAGGAACCGACACTCAAATCAATATCTCCCAGTAAAATTATCAGTCCCATGCCCAAAGCAATGGTTCCAAGAATGGCACTGTGCAGAAATATATTTGTCAGCGTCGTCCATGAAGTCGATCTGCCGTTAATTATGATGTAGGCAACCAATATCACTACGAAAATGACAATATAGATATACTCAGAGAAAAAATATCTGACTTTGTCTTGTGTAGATCTTTTGCTAATACTCGATTTACTCATTTTCTTTACCTGCTTCATTTGTTTCTGTCTTGTTGTTGTCGAAGTCTGCCTGTGTAGCTAGTTCGACCACTCTCTCCTCGCAAATATCTTCATGACACAGACTTTCGGCAATACCTCCGTGATAAAAAACAACACAGCTATCTGCCATTTTTTTAATTTCAGGTATTTCCAAAGTATGAATCAATATGCTTTTACCCTCGGCCGCCAGATCGTTTACCAGGGCGTATATTTCCTCTTTGGCTCCGACATCTATTCCTTGAGTAGGATTGTCCAGAAGTAAAATATCCGCCTCCGTATTCAGCCATCTGGCCAAAATAACCTTCTGTTGATTGCCTCCGGAAAAACTTACAATTGGAGCTTTCTCACTATTTGTCTTGATATTTAATTTATTCTCCAGTGGTCGATACCGCGCCAGTTCCCGCTTTGTCCGAATGTTTTGCCGTCTCGGCGTCAGACAATGCTCCGACACGTAAGAATTTTCCAGGACACACATATTATCTATAACTGCGTTTTCTTTACGATCAGCGGGAACCATACCGATTCCACGACGCATTGCTTCTTTAATATCCCCGGTTGGAAGGCGTTCGCCTTTCACCCAGATTTCACCTGCTGTAGGCTCCTTCAGCCCGAAAATAGCTGACAATAGCTCTGAGCAGCCAGCCCCTCGCAAACCTGTAATACTGATGACTTCACCTTTTCTTAAGCTAAGGTTTATATCCTTGAAACCTTCTCCGGACAAGTTTTTTATTTCGAGAACCACCTCTGCTTCCACATCCTTCTCCATTCCCTTGAATGTAGTGTTTTGAGTGGATTTACCGATCATAGCTTTTGTGAGATCCTGTGGCGTGACGTCGCTGATCGCCCCGGAAATGATCAGCTCTCCATCTCTTAGTACGGTGTATCTGTCAGCCAAAGCGAATATTTCGGGCATCTTGTGCGATATAAAAATGAAAGCCGCGCCTTCGTGAGCTGCTGTGCGAACCAGATTGAAGAAACTATCAATTTCCTCATTATTCAAAGCCGAGGTAGGTTCATCCAATATAATCAGTTTTGCGTTCTTGTGCAGTGCAATGGCGATCTCCAATAATTGCTTCTTGCTGATATCAAGTTCAGCAGCATAAAGGGTTGGTTCTATCTCAACGCCGAGACCGGCAAAGAATTGCCTCGTCTCTTCGATCATTTCCTTCTTTAATAAACGTCCGCCGAAACCAGTCAGTTCGCGTTTTAAAAATAAGTTCTCATATACTCGCAATTCATTGATTATATTCAATTCCTGATGAACAAATGCGATCCCGAGTTCTTCTGCTTTTCTGATTGTCATGTGATCAATGACCTGACCATCAAAAACGATGCTGCCATCATCTTTGGTGTAGACACCGCCCAAAATATTCATCAAAGTCGATTTGCCGGCTCCGTTTTCGCCTAAAAGTGCGTGAATCTCCCCAGCTTCAACTGTAAGATCAATATTCTGTAAGACAGGGACACCGAAAAATGATTTATTTATATTACGCATTTCAAGCAATGCCATATTTGTAATCTCCTTAGTTAGCCTGACCCGCCCATATAAATGGGCGAGTCAGGTAGAAAGACTAGTCCTTTTCGTCGTAGCTTCCAAATGGTTGATATTCGTCCACGTTATCTTTGTCAACAACGTTGACCGGGATTATGAGGTTTTGCTCCACTGTCCCGCCATCGAGTTTTGTAATCAGTGTGTCAACCGCTTCTTTGATCATAGCAGGGTCATATGTGACCGAGAAAAGATCAAATTCCGGATGAGGAATTGTTTGGTGCTTATCTTTTAGGACTGCGTATATTTCTGCTAGTCCTGAGGATGAGGCCAATGATTGTAAGGATTCCAGATAGGCTTCCTTCTTGCTTTCATCGAGAGCAGATCCCTGCATGGATTCCAGGATGCCCATTGCGATTTCGTCGTCATGTGTGAAAATCCAGTTAGTTAAGCTGGGATCACATGCTGAACTGCTGAACCATGATTCAAACAGCTCTTTTCCGGTATCTCTGCTCCAGCCTGTAGCAGGAGACTTTACTACTGTTGATTCGATATCTTCTTCTGTCCAGCCTGCTTCCGTTAAAGCTTTACGGAATCCATCTGAACGTAGTTCAGGTACAGATGAATTATCGCCAATCATTTCATAAACGTAATGACCAGGTTCCAAACCAAGATCAAGCAAACGCTTGCCTGTTTCGTAGCCAATACCTACGTTGTCACCCAATACGTTTGAAACAACATTTTCATCAATAACGTCTGAATGAATTACCCGATCAAACTGAACGAATGGAACGTCTTGTGTGGCGATTTTCTCCAGTGATGATTGAAGGCCGTTATCATAAGGCAAAATAACTATGCCAGCCAATTCATCTTTTCTTGTAAGCAGGTCATCGACTTGCTCAATTTGATTCTCAACTCCGGTAGCTGAGTATAGCTTAGCGGAATACTTTTCTGTAAATGCATCATCAGCATTTAACTCATCTACTTTTTCCTGTGCGTAGGTCAGTACGGCACCGGTCCAACCATGGTCTGCGCTTGGAACCATAACTGCCACTTCTTTGGTGTCACTTGCACTGCCTCCATCGCCGCATGCCACTAAAGTGAACAAGAGCGTCATAGCTAAAAGGAGTCCCAGAATACCTTTCATTCTTTTCATTACTTTTTTTCCTTCCTTATTTTATATGAACCTCTACCGAGGTTGCCTTAGTTTTTTGCGGGTTGAGTCTCCTTCTACCAACTCCGCAGGCACCTCATATACAATGGGTTGCCCTCGATCTTCAATGTTTTTTTCACTACGGAAATATTTAATCGCCCGCATGCAACTCTCTGCTATCAAATCGGCATTTTGCGATACAGTCGTGAGAGTAGGCGCGGTCATTTGAGAAAAATGACTGCCATCAAAACCGATAACATTCATATCTCGCGGCACTTCGATCCCCTGACGAATTAAGACTCGCACAAGAGCCGTAGCCATTATGTCGGTAAAAACAAAAACACCATCGTAATCAGAATAATTATCAATTAATTCCAGTTCGGATTCCGAAAC
>JAQWBU010000002.1 GCA_028706195.1 Eubacteriales bacterium | reverse complement strand
AATGGGGACTTGACTTCGGTTATCTGTATAATGACAGTCAGGCACGTCAGAATTGTATCCAGAGGAAAGGCATAATGCAAGAACTGAAATCTACAGCAGGCAATATTATACGAATAGTCGGAAAAATTGTTAAAGCAATTCTGATCTCCATTCTGGTGATTATCCTGGCGGCAGTACTGATGGTATTTGCAGTTGATCGCTGGGTCGCATGGCGCGGCGGCGCTATGATTGTTGAAATTGATGAAGTTGAACCGCCCTATGATGCCATAATAGTATTGGGAGCACAGGTTCTCGACAACTATTATCCCAGTGATATGTTGCGCGACCGCCTGGATGGTGCGGTTGAACTTTATAACTCAGGAATATCTGACCGGATTCTCGTAACAGGTGACCACCGCGAAGATAACTATAACGAAGTTGCTGTTATGGGTCGCTATCTGCTCGAACAAGGCATACCTGATGAAGCGATTTTCATGGATCACTTTGGGCTCGATACCTATGACTCAATCTATCGATCGCATCATGTTTTTGGAATTGAGAAAGCTATTGTCGTCACTCAGACTTTCCATCTTCAGCGTGCCCTGTATATCGCACGGGCTTTGGATTACGATTACCACGGCTATGTAACAGACGCGCGTGAATACAATTCAAGCACATATACATTTCTGCGGGAATACGGAGCCAGATTGAAAGCTGTTTACGAAGTGCTAAGTGACGCCCAGCCTGCAAGGATGGACTCTCCCATGCCGATATCCGGGGATGGCAGAGCCACTAGGGAATCATGGGGGGAGCCCTGGCAAGGCTGAAATTTAATGTTGAGAATTGATTACAATCAGCTAATAATAAAGTGATATATGCTAATATTGCGTTAAGTTTGAATTTTACAGTCTAAAATAAATGTACTGATACCTGAATTAATTTCATGAGGAGAAAGAAATAAATGAAAAAGAAGTTTTTATTGCTCATTCTGGCAATGTCATTAATGTTTGGTGCTGTGACCGCCTGCGCCAACGATCCTGCGGATTATCTCGTTCCGGAAACGAAACAGACAGATACTACTGAGGACACAAAAGCTACTGATCCCACAGCAGCGGTGACTGAGGATAGCACAACAACTCAAAGCACACAGACTACTACTCTCCCTCCGACAACGACCACCACGTCAACTGAGCAACGGATTGAAGATCCGGAGGATGTTGAGGGTAACCCCACCTTCAATCAGGGCGTCATGATCATGAATGATCGTATAATGGAACTCTTTGGACTGAATGAAACAGGTATTTCGAATTATTCTGCAAGGATTAACAAACTACGTGACAACTTGCCTGCTTCAGTAACTTTGTACAGCATGATTGTCCCAACCTCAGGTGAGTTTTATACTCCGGCTGACTATCATACAGGCAGCCACTCGCAACGCACGGCTATTGAGATGATTTATGGTGGATTAAAGGATGGAGTAGTAGCAGTAAACGCCTATGATGAAATGCTACAGCACTACGATGAATACGTATATTTCAAAACGGATCACCATTGGACCGGACTCGGTGCATATTATGGATATGTCGCCTTTTGCAAAGATTCCGGTCAGGAAGCTCTGCCTCTGAGTGAGTATGAGGAGTATGATCTCGGTGAATTTTATGGTTATCTTTACTCTTATGGTGAAGGAAAAGCTGCGATACTGCCTGACAACGTAACGGTATACCGCCCGAAAAATTATGACGCAGCTGCCTGGGTTTATCCGGATTCAGTCAAAACCGGTGGTTATCAGATGCATTTACTGGCAACGACCTGGAATCCGGACAGCAATGAGAAATATATGGCCTTCTCCGGTGGAGATGCCCCATTGATGCAGATAACAAGTGGCGTCAAAAACGGAAAGAAGATCCTTGTCATCAAAGACTCTTACGCTAAAGCTTTCCTGCCGCATCTGGCAAACAACTACGAGTATGTCTACGAGATAGATCCACGTCACTTCCAGGGCAGTATTCCTCAGTTTGTCAGTTCAGAGGGGATACAGGAGGTATTAGTCACAAACTATGCTCTGGCCACTGCTAATCCCACCTGGACAGCCGGCTTTGATCGAGCGATTCAACCATAGTGAAACACTGATGAGCTCCACGACCCGAGAACACAATGTAATTCTAATCATAAAAAGCTCCACTTTGGTGGAGCTTTTGCGTTCATTATTTAACTTACATTAATTTATATTATGTGATAAATAGAGTTTACATTTTGAATGTGAATAAATAGCTTAAAGTATGAAAAAATTACTAGTTTGTCTCAGCTTCAGGTTCCCAGATTAGTTCCTGGTTGCAATAGACACAGCGTCTCAGCGTGAAAACCGGAACATAACTGACGAGTTTCTTACAATTAGGGCAAAGATACGCATCCGATTTTGTTTCCTGAACGGAATTTTTACGTAAAGCTCCGTATTTCATTCTGCGTCTGGTTGTAGTGGTTTTAATCAGGTTCATTAGTATCGGCCTCCACAGACATTATACCATAAGCAGTGGAGGGGCTCAGATTGCACACTTTGGCGACAGCTACAACCCGGGTAGTAAAGCAGTGGCGATCAGAAAATATACCGTCAAAGCTGACAGATCTACCAAAGTGGTGATCAGAGGAGTAGCCATAATTGCCGGATCGATGTTCAAAGCTTTGGCGAACATCGGCAGAGAACTACCGATCACAGCAGCAATCAACACAGTGAAGAGCATGGATATCGATAATACAATCGCAATCATAAGATCATCGTATATTATGGCAATTCTCAAAAAATTAATGGCTCCCAGAGTCAGGCCGAGCAAAATACCAGTGCGAAATTCCTTCCAGATGACCTTGCCGATATCTCTGATATTGACATCTCCTACTGCCATACCACGAATAATCAAAGTGCTGCTTTGAGCTCCAACATTTCCTCCAGTAGCAGTTAACATGGGCACAAAACTGAAAAGCAACGGATACAGTAGCAAGGTGCTTTCATAATTTTGTATTATCAGACCTGAAAAAATCGCTGAAACCATTAATATCAAGAGCCAGACAATTCGATTCCGTCCCATTTCCCAGACACTACTTTTCATGTAGGGGATTTCGGATGGTCCCACCGCAGCCATCTTGGCGAAGTCTTCAGTGGTCTCAGCCTGAATGATATCTACGGCGTCGTCGACAGTGACAATTCCGACCAGTCGATTTTCTTTGTCTACAACAGGAACTGCGAGAAAGTCGTACTTGTGGAAGAGGAGAGCTACGTCCTCCTGATCGTCCGCTGTGTTGACCTTTATTACATCTGTCTCCATAATATCGCCAATAATCTCACGATCTTCTGACAATAATAATGTTTTGACAGATATAACACCTTCCAGAATGCGGCTTGGATTGGTCACGTAACATGTGTAAATCATTTCTTTATTATGACCGTAACGTCGCAGATATTCCAAAGACTGACCCACTGTCATATCTTTGTGGAAACTGATGTACTCAGTGGTCATAATGCTTCCGGCAGAATTTTCCGGATACTGCAAAATACGGTTAATAGTTGTGCGTTTCTGAGAGCTGGTCAGGCGCAGGACACGAGTGACCAGGTTCGCGGGCATTTCTTCGAGGAAGTCAACAGCGTCATCAACGAAAAGTTCTTCCAGCAATTGAGAAGTTTCTACATCAGAAAAAGCAAGTGCTACGTTATATTGCGCCTCTGTCGATAGATGAGCAAATACTTCCGCCCCCATGTCTTTTGGCAGCATTCGGAACACCAAAGCAACCTTATCATCGGACAAGGTATCAAGAAAGTTGGCAATGTCAACTTCATTGTCATCTTCCAGTTCTGCGCGTAGTTTAGCGAAATTCTGCAGTTCCAGTAGCTCTGTCAGATAAAGGATGTATTCTCTGTCGTCATATTTTCGGTTTTCATAAAGTTGAGTTTGTAGTTGTTCGTCCATGAGCTGCCACCTGCCTGTGAGAATATTATCTTATCGAAAAAAGCCTGCTGCTTTCTATTTAGCGGCAGGCTTTAGAAAGGCTGTTTACGCAAATCCTTATCTGCGGATAGCGACACATTCGATCTCAACCTTGCCATTTTTCGGCAATGTTTTGACCGCAAAACAAGCTCGGGCCGGATAAGGGCTGGGGAAGTAATTGCCGTATAGCTCATTTACCAGCGCGAAGTCACCCATATCTGCCAGGAGGACGGTTGTTTTGACAACATCAGCTGCCGACGATCCGGCTGCGGTCAGAATCGCATCCAGATTATTTAAAGCCAGCTTTGTTTGATCTGCTACTGACTCTGGCATTTCACCTGTTGCAGGATCAATCCCCAGCTGTCCAGAAATGAAAACGAGATTGTCGGCCGTTACTGCCTGTGAATATGGTCCAATGGCTGCCGGGGCAGCATCTGTTTTAATAATTTCACGTTTCATGCGTGTGTCTCCTTTGTCTTGTATCCGATTTTTTTCAGTTTAGCATAGCCTTGCACAACTGTATTTCACATTTCAGTTAATTTTCAAACTTGAAGAGGGCTTCCCTGACTATTTCTCCCACTGTCGGGTGAGGGAAGATTATTTTTTGCATCTCCTCTAATGTCATCTCTTCTTCGATCATGACACCACAGGCCAAAATAATTTCAGAAGCGTATTGGCTCATTATGTGTACTCCTGCCAGAGTGTTTGTCTTTGCGTCGAGAATCACCTTGCAAATACCGTTTCCTCGTTCAGTTTCCGCAACATAACGTCCGGCGAAGGACATTGGCAATTCTACGACCTTTGATTCACGGCCCAAAGACTCCATTTCCTGTTCGCTTTTGCCTACCCAGGCTACTTCGGGATCAGTATAAATAACCGAAGGAATGGCTGCAGTGCTCATGCGGTCATTAATGTTTAGGATATTATTGACTGCGACTTCGCCTTCGCGGTAGGCAACATGCGCCAGCATATAGCCACCCACAACGTCACCGACTGCATAAACGTGAGGTACAGAAGTTTCACATTTATCGTTTACAACAATGGCACCTCGTTCGACTTCCACACCAAGTTTTTCCAGTCCGTAGCCCTGCGTAACCGGTCTGCGCCCGGTGGAGAGCAGGATTTTGTCACCAGTAACAGTATGTGTTTCTCCGTCCTGTTCGAAGGTGACGTCATTTCCGGACACGGACATGACTCTGGCATTCAGATGAAATTTCATGCCCTGTTTTTCGTAAACTGCCTGCAGACGTTTGCCGATTTCGGGGTCGATATTTCCGGCAATATGATCCAGCATTTCGATTACGGTCACCTGACTGCCAACTGTCTGGTAGTAGCAGGCCATTTCCAGACCAATGACGCCGCCGCCAATGACGACAAGTTTTTCCGGAACGTCTTCCAGCTCAAGAATTTCACGATTTGTGATCACGTTTGAGCCTAAGTGTTCCCTGACCCCTTCAATAGGAGGTACCAGAGGTTCAGAACCTGTCGCTATAATCAGATTTTTGCCTGAGAAGGATTCGCCGCCAGCCGATACTACGAAGTGATCAGCAGCAGCAGTCTCAATTTCTGCTTCAGAGGCAATTACATCCACATCAGAAGTTTTCATAGCCTGAGCAACGCCTGCTACCAGCTTTTTTACAACTTTTCTCTTGCGTTTAATTACTCTGGACGGATCAAAAGAGACATTCTCGGATGTGATACCGAAAGCGCTGCTGTCCTTGGCATGACTGTAAAGTTTGGAAGAGTTCAAGAGTGCTTTGGAGGGAATGCAGCCTTCGTTCAGGCAGACCCCGCCAAGTGAATTCTTTTCAAATAAAGCGACTTTGAGACCCGCCTGACCGGCACGTTCGGCTGCGATGTAACCACCGGGGCCTCCACCAATAATCAAAACATCATACATTACCATTCTCCTTTACTACGCTAGATCCCGTCTCTGCATTGTGCAGAGACGGGATAAAATTCTATTTATATTCTAGCGTATTAGAGCGAATGTATCATGATCACCGATCTTCACGGAAATAATTCAAGCCCGTACCGGCTGGGATATTGTGTTCCTTGCTTTGTCTCATACTGGTGAAAATAAGAACCAGGATAGTAACTGCGTAGGGCAGCATGATGTAAATCTGAGTAGGCAGACCTTTAATCGGATAGTACATATACATAACGTCAAGCCCGCCAAAGATAATAGCGCAATAAATTGCACGCAGCGGACTCCAGGTGGCAAAGATAACCAGAGCGATTGCCAGCCAGCCATAGCCTGAAACACAGTCAGTGGCCCAGATGCCATTCTGGCCGACCATGGCCATATACATACCACCCAAACCACCTAAGCCGCCACCGATTAGTGTAGCTCCATAACGATAGCGTGTGACGCTGATGCCGGCGGTGTCTGCAGTAGCGGGATCTTCGCCAACGGAACGTAACATCAGGCCTTTTCTGGTTCTGTTCAAAAACCATCCCATAATGAGTGCGAAAATGATAGCTACATAAACCATCCAGTTGTAGCTGAACAAGAGTGGCCCTACGACCGGTATGTCTGCCAAAGAGGCAAACGGCGCATATGTAAAAATGCCTGTTGTCTGTTTTGAAACTGCTACATAACCGCCAGCCTGGTTGCCCATATGTTCGCCAAAATATTTGGCAAAACCTGTTCCGAAGATTGTCAGAGTAAGACCTGTGACGTTTTGGTTCGCTCGCAATGTAATAGTCAGAATTGAGTAAATCAAAGAACCCAGCATTCCCAGCAGGAAAGCGACGACAAAGCAGACAATAGCTGCAAGTATGCCGCTGCCAAATGCTTGCTCAAAGTACCAGGCAGAACCTAAACCGCCTATAGCACCCATGTACATGATGCCTTCGACACCAAGGTTGAGGTTGCCCGATTTCTCTGTAAGTATCTCGCCGCTGGTCGCCAATAATAGTGGCGTCCCGGATCGAACCGCTGCGTTTATCAGGTTAATTAAGGTTTGCATACTTTACACCTCTTCCTCTAGTGTTCTTGAACGGCCACGGAATATCAGCTTGTACTCGATGAAGAAATCTGTTGCCAGCATGAAGAAAAGGATCAAGCCGGTAAGCAGGTCTGCAGCTGATGCGGGTATGCGCATTTGTGATTGAATAGCCAGAGAACCTCTTTGAAGGACTGCGATAAACATTGCAACAACTATCATTGCGAAGGGGTTCAGTTTTGCTAACCAGGCTACTGTAATAGCTGTAAAGCCTACTCCGCCTGATGTGCTTTGGGTCAAAGTGCCATCAGCGCCGGCAACCTGCATATAGCCAACGAAGCCGCAGAGAGCTCCGGATAAAGCGACAGTGCGTACTTGAATTTTGTTTGTATTCATGCCGGCATAACGGGCAGTGTTTATGGAGTCACCTACTACAGCAATTTCATATCCCTGCTTGGTTTTATTCAGATAGAAATAAACCAGGACAGCTAACACCAGGGCGAAGATCCAGCCGATGTGAATGTTGAATACAGTTGGCAGGGCGGCACGGTCACTAATATCTTTTACAATCGGGAAACTGGATCCCGAAGCTTGCCAGGCTTTTTGATGTTGCAAGAATGTCAATAAATTGATTGCTATATAGTTGAGCATCAAGGTGAACAGGGTCTCATTTGTGCCCCATTTGGCTTTGAAAAAACCGGGAACAGCTGCGAAAATTCCTCCGCCAATCAAGGCTGCGACTGCCATCAGAATTAAGAGAGGGGTCCCGGATAATCCTGTATAAATGACCATAGAGGTTGCAGCGATTCCGCCCATTAGGATCTGGCCTTCTCCACCGATATTCCAGAATTTCATCCTAAAGGCCATACCAACTGCCAGACCGGTTACCAAGAGGGGGATCCAGATCATAATCGTTTGTCTGAAAGTGGTTGCAGTTCCAAATGAACCCGTCAGTATTGTCTTATACGCTTCAAGAGGATTTTTCCCGATTGCCAGGAAAAGCAAGGCACCAGTAAGTAAAGCGAGTAGCAGACAGGCTAGAATCACAAAAACTTTGTACCCGAGTGAGGCATGTTCACGTTTGGTAATTCGCACAAGTGGCTGTTTTAGTTTACATGCAAGCGCATCTGTTTCAATGTCTGTGCTGCCGGAAGCACCTTGATCAGGAGCGTGCAAATTATTTTTTAAATCTTTCATGCTGAAATCTCTCCCTTCATAGTACCCAACATCATCAGACCGACTTCGTTCTTATCTGTTTCGCGAGGGTCGACAATTCCGGTGACCTTGCCATTGTTCATGACGAGGAGACGATCAGAAATCTGCATCAAAACGTCCAGATCTTCACCGATATATATTACAGCTACGCCTTTCATTTTTTGCTCATTTATAAGGTCATAGATTGTGTGTGATGAATTGATATCAAGTCCTCTTACCGGATACGCAGTAATAAGCAAACGCGGTTGCGAGTGGATTTCACGGCCTACCAGAACTTTCTGAACATTACCGCCTGAAAGCCGCCTGACAGGTGTATACACGTTCGGCGTTACGATCGAAAGATCTTCTACCATTTGTACCGAGACTTTTCTTGGAGTTTCCCGATCAACCAGCGGACCTCTCGCATTTTTGTAGCTTTTCAACATTACGTTGTCGACCATATCAAGAGAAGGAGCCAGACCCATGCCAAAGCGATCTTCAGGAACAAAAGCCATTGAAACACCGCAATTAGCAATATCGTTTGGCTTCTTGCCAACAAGTTCTTCTTTCACCGGGCTTCCTGAAGCCACACATTCATAGATTATGGAACCACTTTCGACTGGGTAGAGGCCAGCGATAGCCTCACATAATTCACGCTGTCCACTTCCAGATATACCTGCAATTCCCAATATCTCGCCGGAGTAAGCTGAAAAATTCACATTATCGAGAGTTTTACGATGTCTATCCGGTGTAAGAGTCGTTAAGTCTTCAACCTTGAGGATTTCTTTTTTCTCTTCCTCAGGAAAATACGGTCGATCAATATCAAGAGTTACAGAACGTCCGACCATCATGTCTGTTAGAGATTGTACCGTTGCATCTATAGTTTCCAAAGTGTCAATGTATTCACCGCGGCGCAAAACAGTAACCCGGTCTGAGACATCAAGAACCTCCTGTAATTTGTGAGTTATCAGAATGATGGATTTTCCGTCGTCACGCATTGTGCGCATGATATCAAAAAGTGTTTCTGTTTCTTGTGGAGTCAAAACAGCAGAAGGCTCATCTAAAATTAAGATTTCTGCTCCGCGGTATAAGGCTTTGATAATTTCAACAGTTTGTTTTTCTGATACTGACATGTTGTAGACCTTTTTGTCAGGATCAAGTTTAAACCCGTAGCGGTTAATGATTTCCTTCACGCCTGCTGATAATTTACTGCGATTTATTGTCACGCTGCCGTCTAATCCCAACACAACATTTTCCGCTGCTGTAAATACGTCAATCAGCTTGAAATGTTGATGTACCATTCCAATCTTTAGACTAAAAGCATCATTGGGGTTGCAAATAGCTACAGTCTGACCATTTACCGCTATTGTGCCCTCATCCGGGAAATAAATACCTGCCAAGGTATTCATAAGAGTTGTCTTGCCACTCCCGTTTTCTCCCAGAAGAGAAAGTATCTCCCCTTTGCGCAAGTCCAGATGGACATCTTTGAGTGCCTGGACCGTGCCGAAAGATTTGGAGATGTGACGCATTTCGACAACATTCTCGACATGTTTTTCTTGGCTTGTCAAATTCGTATCCTCCTCAAAAACAGATTAATTATCATTAAAAAAAGCGCGCCGAGCATATTTATTTACTTCGGCGAGCTTTGCCTAAGGCGCGTCAGTCGACGCGCCTTAGCTAGTTCCAGATTAATTAAAGCACAAGATAGATGCTTAATTATTCTGTTACTGTAATTCCTTCAAGAATGTGTTCCCATGAAGGTGCAGAAGCGGGCTCGATGAAGGTTTCGCCCTCTTCAACCACAATCTCGCCTTCGTTATTGCGCAAGGGGCCGGAAAATACGCCCCAGCCACCAACAATGCGCTCACGAGCTTCTTCGATTGCTTCGGCAGTGCCTTCTGCAACTATGCTCTCGTTCAAAGGAGAAATGTCCACCGCGCCTTCGGCTAAACCCTGGCTCCAGTCGGTAGGGATTTCTTCGCCGGCTACCAGAGTTTCAATTGCGAATTGCAGATAAATAGACCAATCCCAGACAGCGGATGTCAGAGAAGCATCCGGGGCGGCATCGCGCATATCGGCATTGTAACCAACGTGGAAAACACCATTTTGCTGTGCTGTTGTAGCACATGCTGTTGAGTCGGCATGCTGCCCGATAACGTCAGCGCCTGAGTCAATGAGTGCTTGAGCCATCTGTGCTTCCTTAACGGGGTCATGCCAGCTGTATGTGTATTTTACTTCCATCGTCACATCCGGGTTTACGCTCAAAGCGCCAAGATAGAAACCGGTAAAACCGGAGATGCATTCTGCGAAAGGCTGTGCAGCTACGTAACCTAATTTATTGCTTTCAGTTTTCAGTCCGGCTGCGATACCGGAGAGGTAACGTGCTTCATAAATTGAACCGAAGTAGTTGTGCATGTTGTCCAGGCCGCTCATTCCGGCTTGATAGCCTGTAGCGTGGCAGAATTCAACTTCCGGATGCTCTTCGGCTACTTTGAGGACGAATTGCTCGTGACCAAAGCTGGTCGCGAAAATGATGTTGCAGCCTTGTTCAACAAGTTCACGTAATGCGTTTTCGCACTCTGATGTCTCAGGGATGTTGAACTTATTGATAACCTGGTCTTCACGTAAGCCTAATACTTCGACCATCTTCTCAGTACCACGGTTATGGTTGTAGGTATAGCCCTGGTCACTGGGATCCGTTATGTGAACAAAGCCAACCTTGATATTCTCAAGGGTGAGCTCGCCACTTGGATCCACAGGTTCTGTTGGTTCGTCAACCGGATCAGTTGTTTTCGGTGCGTCGGTTGGATCAGGATCTTCGCTTGGTGCGCAAGCAGCGAATAATGAGAAGATCATGACTAAGCTTAGAATAATTGCTAACCATTTTTTCATTTTTCTACTTTCCTCCTGTTTCCCCGCATAAATTTGCGGTTGAATTAAAGTAATGTTAGCATAGGAAATCTTTCATAACAACTCTATAACTATTTCATAAAAGTATGAATATCTGTAGATGTATTGCACAAGTATAATTGGATATATTCAAGGTCTTGCTGTCTTTACCTAATTACATAAAAGATAATAAAGGTCTGTAATGTTCAAATATAGGGATCATTTGCATTTTGCCTTATTGACCTAATTCAATGCCATGTCACAAAGGTGAGTAATTTTCTTGTCTATGAATAGAAAACTAATGTCGTAATGCATTGATGCGCGAAGTTTAAATTAGAAATATATACAAATATTGTGAATTTATATGTACAGGTTTCATGGGCCGATATACTGCTAAAATGTACTGGAGCATATAGACTAAGCTTTAGCCATGTAAATCTAATCTTATAGAGGAGTAAAGATGTCGTTTAAAAATAATAACAATAGTCTCGCTCTGGTATTGCCGGTATTGTTTGGCAATGAACGAGCGCTATCCAATGAATTGCAGAAACTGGGCCTGGACAAAAAATCATTTAGCCTGAGCGATGGCCGTGCCCTTATTCCAACAAATCGTGAAAAGTTTCCCGCAGATGTTGCTTTCTTCAACCTCAGCAGCCGCGTAGCTGAGAGAGTTCTGCTGCAGGTGGCTTCTGCTCAGGTCAAGGATTTTGATCAGTTATTTGAAGCGGTTCGCAGCGTCCCGTGGCACAGTTACCTCAACAGAGGCTCTGCCTTTACTGTGAGCGGCTACAGTCGCAATTCCTTATTAAGCAGCGTGCCGGCTTGTCAGCGTGTAATCAAGAAGGCGATGGTTGTATCACTTTTGTCAGCCCAGGGAATGCCGGAAAATTCCACCTTAAGTGAAAACCCTGCCAAAGGTGAGCACGAAATACAATTCAGTCTGGTGGACGATGTTCTGTCTTTAATGATTGATACCAGTGGTGAGCCGCTGCACAAACGTTCTTATCGCAAGAAAAGCAATCTTGCTCCTTTGCGCGAGACAACAGCTGCTGCTCTTCTGGAATACTCTTATCTAACGAACGTTCTGCGTCATGATGGCGTAGTGATCGATCTGTTTACAGGTTCCGGAACATTGATTATTGAAGCGGCCCAGATTGCACTGGACCTCGCACCCGGAAGATTGCGCACTTTCGCAGCAGAGGAGCTTGAATCAATTGGTGCGCACACTTTCAAGGAGCAGCGCCGATTAGTCAAGAACAGAGACCCCATCATTGACCTTAAGGATACATCCCGTTTCTGGGCACTTGATATTGATGGACAAGCTCTGGAGCACGCCAAGGCGAATGCCCGCTCTGCCCAGGTAGAGGAACTCATTAATTTTGAAAGACGAGACAGCACCAATCTGGATCTTGCTGAAGTATTAGAGCAAACAGGAGGCCGAGAAATTCTCTTTCTGGCTAATCCCCCTTACGGCGAAAGAATGCAGGACGCAGATGAGGCTCGTGCAATGGTTGTAAGGCTTGGACGCTGGCTGGCGCAACCCCTGCGCGAACAAAAATCCAGAATTTCCTTATCACTGATCACAGCTGAAGAACATTTTGAAAGTGACTTTGCTTTGAAAGCAAAGAAAACAAGAAAATTATACAATGGTTCCATCGCGTGCACCCTTTACAACTATTATTAAAATTTGCTAATAGCTATACAAGATTACTTGCAAAGAAATCAAGTTGTCATGATGACTTTCAGACCCGTCCGCAGGCGGCGGACAATGCATAAAAGAGGAGATCGTATTCATTCGTGGAAACAAACTAACAATAGGGCTTACAGGGAATTGTCAAACATTTCTGCGGTTTGTAAGTAATATTACGGAATTGTTAAGATACTGTAAAATAAGCGTTTCACGCACAAAAAGGCGGCAAAGCCTTGTCTCATGAGTTATACACAAACTTATTAACACTATTAACAATATTTACTGTTTGTAGGGCAAATATCGAACATAAGTACGTTGAAAATGATTCAAATCCGAATCGGAGTTAATTTATATTTATTTATTGAGTGAATAGATTTTCTTTTTTCTCTTGAGAATAAGTTGTCAGCTTTATCATGCTGCGTTAAACTGTGGATCAGAAAGTCAAAGCAATATGCACGGTGATTTGGCTGTTTGATCTGCCCACACACCGCGCACACCAGAGGCAAACGCTGAGGAGGATTTACCCAATGAACGATGCAAGAGAAATGGGCGGTGTTTTCATTTTTGATCACCCTCTGATTCAACACAAAATCACAATGATGCGGGACAAGAACACCAATACAAAAGATTTTCGTGATCTGGTCAATGAAGTCGCCATGCTAATGGCCTACGAAGTGACGCGTGATCTCCCGTTAAAAGACGTCGAAATTGAAACTCCGATGGCAAAGATGACGGGCAAGATGATCGCAGGCAAAGACCTCGCCCTGGTGCCAATACTTCGTGCGGGGCTGGGCATGGTGGATGGCATGCTAAATCTGGTACCTTCGGCCAAAGTAGGACATATAGGCCTGTATCGTGATCCGGAAACTTTGGAACCGGTCGAGTATTATTGCAAATTACCAGATGACGTGGCGACCCGAGACGTTATTCTCCTGGATCCTATGCTTGCAACCGGCAACTCAGCGGTAGCTGCGGTAGATTTTCTCAAAGAACGCAATATTGAGAGCATCAAATTTGTTTGCCTGATAGCCGCTCCTGAAGGAATCAAGCATCTGCATGAGGCGCACCCGAAGGTTCCTATTTACTGCGCAGCTCTTGATGAAGGGCTTAACTCTCACGCCTATATTCTGCCGGGATTGGGAGATGCCGGAGATCGTTTGTTCGGAACCAAGTAATCAACTACTGGCTTCAAAATAATAAGCCTTGTCAGCAAAAGTCAATCGGCACTTGTCAGGAAGAAGATACTCTCTGTGCTTATTGACTTTTTTGCCGTCCAGCAAAGTGGAATTGCGTGATCCGAGATCTTCAATAAAGAAGCTGCCCTGTCTTCTTATAATGCGCGCATGTTGACGACTTACATTTTGCGAATCTATCCAAAAATCGACTATATCCGAGTCACGTCCGATCAGAAACTCATCAAGCAATATGAATGCGCGATGTCCTAATTTTTCTTCTTTGGTTCCCGGCAAGCCTTCTGACAAGCAGGCCATGCGAAAGAATGGGTCTTCGAGTACCAGATCGGCTGTTTTCTCACTTAGCTGAAAATCGCGTGAGTAGCGTGAGCGCAAGCCGCTAAAGAAGCCGGTAGATTTTTTTGATTTTTTCGAATTTTCAGATGAAATTGCTTTACTGTTCTCTGTGTTTGAACCATTCATAACATTCTTTCTCCTTTTGGCAGGGTTCTCAGATAGCTCATTCCAAGCTGCTTTTCTCTTGTCGACAGTATCTTCTGATGCGGAGTATGGGCTATTTTTCCCAACATCCTGTAGGTCTAGTGCGTTGCTTTCGTTGGCTTCCTCCTGGCCCGATAATATCAGGTGCAACTTTCGGTAATTCTCTTCCTGACAAAAAGGCAGCAGCTCATTAATAGTGTCATTACTAATAGAGTAATTTTTGCCGATCCAACGCAAGAGACCCGCCAGAGAAGAGTCTTGTGAAACTTCAGCATTCATCGCTGAGAATATCCAAGGGTTTGCAGTCTGGTGTAGCGGAGATGCAGCGGAAACCAAGCCGGGAGGGAAGGGTAAAGATAGAATCTTCGCATCAGCAGAAAAATAAATGAGCGCTGGATGGAGGAACAGGGGTTCCACAGTCAAGAGTTCCTCTTCCAGCCGCTCACATCCTTTGATGATTGATAAGAATCTTTCTAGACCTAAATCCGATTTCTTCTTCTCGGCCTGATCCAGTTCACACAGTGCTTTGAGATTCTCTCCGTAAATTTGAACTGTCAGGACATTTTTGTTCAGGTACCAGTTGCTGCGAAGGATTTCAGGAGGAGGATAGCGAAGAATCTTGTTTTCCTGTTCTGGATCTGCCAGCGGACAGTCAGCTGCGGAATAATTTAGAAAAAAATTCCATATTCTGAAACTGTTTCGCTGAAAATCTACCGGTTCAGCAGATTTTCTTACGTCGCTCCTGCTTCCAATTGGGTCATGTTCTATCATGGTAAATTGGTAATATAGCTCTGATCAAAGACTTTGGTGAAAAGACTATTGGCAAAGCTTGTTATCTGAGTGCGAAAGATGAGAGCAATAGAAAGCAGCACAGCTATTATTATTACAATCTCAAGGGATCCTACTGCGGGTACACAATAAACATTTTTTTGTAAATTTGAGATTCGCGATTTTGTACTTCTCCTGAATACGTTCTTTCTGTTTTCGGAATTCAAGTTTTTCATAATTTTCTCCTTTCTTTGAGTAGATTAATTGTGCAGGTGATCTTGCACTTTTCTTGGGGGAGTTTCATGACATATGGAGGTTTTCTCAGTCAAATCGACTCACAGTAAGCTGCCGAATTCAAAGACGAAGGGCAGAGCGATGGTGGCAATGATAATAAACAGATCCAGCGCCATAGGTATTATCAGGCGCATCATGCGATGTTCCAACATGCTGCGTTGTGTGTGACGAAAAAGCTGCCAGATATGCTGAGTCTGCAAGTGTAGCAGCTCAAGTAATTCTGCACCTCCTTGCTGGCTATAACGCGCCATCAGCTGTAGAGCTGATTGGATTTCGGGCAGAGGGCAGCGCTCGGCCAGGAAATGAACCGCATCATAGCCACTGTAACCTTTGTCCAACAGTTGTACGGCTTGTCTTATATCTCTCTGCAGAGGTTGAGAATCGGTTTTTGAAGGTGCGGAAGTCTGCCCCAATATTTGCAAGCTCCTTTCAAGTGTCAGCTGGCTGGATAGCAGAATTTCCATGGTGCTGATTGTGCCCGGAGCGTAATATCTATAATCTATGCGCATGTCTCTGGCCTTAGCCATTAAGGCTATGTCATGAAAAACAAAGGGGAAACTAGCTACTAAGATACCAATAGAAATGGAAACAGTGCCGATCAGGCGTGAGAACAGAAAAAGTACTAATCCCCATGCCAGGTAGAGTTTCTTTTCATGGAAATGCTGCTTCCAGGACGCTTCACCATCGGGTGAAACTGTCGCCATCGCTTCCGACAAACGGAGACCGAGGTTTCCGGGGAGCACATTCAGATAAAGACGTGTCAGGGTGTTGGTCCAAAGACCAGCTTTAATTTCTTTAGCCGCACTTCTCTTCTTCTTTTTCTTCCCGGGCTTTTTGCTTTTCTTCTCTGAGGCAGGAGCGGGTTCACGCCAGGACACGATTTGCATGACAAGAAAAATTGAGAATACTGCTGCGATAAAGAGCAGGCCACGCCATAGAACCGGAGTATTAGAAGCGGAGTCCTGAACGTTTTTTTGTAAAAAGAAAAATGCCATGAAAAATGGCATGGCTGACAACAAGATGGCTTCTGTAGATTTGCCCTTATATTCAGTAGCAACATCCGCCTGAATCGACATCTGAGTAGATAAGGACCGATGGCGCTGCTTTATGAATTCTTCCACCTTGCCGCCCGCGTTGGCCATCAATGTCAAGAGCCGCATATCCTCTGTGCAGACGCTTAAGTTCATTTTTTCAGCAAATAGCTGCAAGATATCATCCAGAGACATCTGTGCATCGAGATTGCTGCGCAGAGATTTTAGTGTGCGAATCAGAAGCTGATGCTGGCCCAGCTCTTTTGCCAAAGGTTCAACTGACTCATAGAGTGCCCGCTCCAAGCTGACACCCATGTTCAAGCGACCGCTCAGATAAGATAGAAAATGCAGATAATGTTTCTTTTTGCTTTCTCTATAGGAGGATTGCCACATGAAAGCAAAACCCAAACCTAAGATTAAAGCAGCAATGACAAAATATGCGGGTTCCTGCATTATGTTCAGACCGTAGGGAATTCCCAGAAAGACCACCAACAGCAAGCCTAAGATCGAAAAGCGAAGGTAAACTGATCCATGGGACAATAAAATATTTTTCATTCAGAGGCTCCTTCCTGATAGGGCTCCAAAGTGAACTTGCCATTGTTGTAGCCGTCGATCCTGACAATCTCCTCGATTCTTCGCTGGCCCGAGGAATCTCGTCTCAAATGAACCATGAGGTCAATCGCAGATGCGACCATGCGTCGACTGGCTTCCCAGGGAAGATCTGATGCCGTCATGAGGAAAAGCGATAGGCGGTCCAGCATATCGGCGACTGAGTTGCCATGCCCAGTTGACATTGACCCGGGGTGTCCCGTCTGCATGGCCTGAATCATGTCGTAGGTTTCTTTGCCGCGTACTTCACCGACGATAATGCGATCCGGTCGCAGTCGTAGAGAAGATCGGATCAAATCAGTCAATGTGATGGCACCACGCTCATCAAAACCCGCTTTCCTTGCTTCCAGCCGGACCAGGTTATGTTGACCTGAGAGCTCAAGTTCAGCGGCGTCCTCAATCGTGACGACGCGTTCGTTAGGAGGAATATAAGCAGCTAAAGCGTTCAGCATAGTTGTCTTTCCTGAGGCAGTTCCCCCGCTGATGAAAATACTTTGACGTGTCACAACCGCTGTCTGCAATAAATCGGCTTCTCTTTTCGTTAAAGTGCCGTTGTCAACCAGGGCGCTCATACGGGGCAAAATACCGGTGAAACGTCTGATTGAAAGGATCGGACCATCAGGAGCTGCCGGAGGCAGAACTGCATGCACCCTGGAGCCGTCAGGCAGGCGCATGTCAGCAATGGGAGAACGTTCGTGTATGACCTTGTTGGCCCGCCCGAAAAATCGCGTTATCACATTCGTCAAATGTTCGCGCGAATCAAAGTGCAGGTCCATCAGTTGCATCTGGCCTTTTCGCTCAATATAAATTTCATCGGGACGGTTGACCATGATTTCTGTAATATCGGGATCTTCAAAGTAGGGCTGCAAAACGTCCAGGCCTGTCATCGCGTTATAAATCAGATCGATCATGTCTGATTGCTGCTGTAAGCTCAGCTTATCTCCGCGAGATCGTCGCCTCACTTCATTGATGATGATTTGTCTTAAGACCGCATTATCGGCTAAGGTTTCGCTATTATGCTGCGTCACGATTTTGCGAATGAAAGCCTGTTGTTCCTTATAAGTTAATAAAACCATGGTGCTTCCTCATGAAGTGTGGCGACGTGCTGGCTTTCATAGATTTCGCAGGAGCCAGGTAACTTACTGAGAAACAAGGCCAGCTCCTGTTGCGCAATCAGAGCAGCAGATGTTGTTTTTGTCGGAGTCTCGATTACAACATAGTCACAAAGCGCAGCTATCATGGCGTGCTTTTCCAGAGTCAGACCTGATATTTCTATCAAAGAATGGGTCGGTGCGGCACGTGTTTCCAAATATTTTCTCAGCAGAACTATGAGCTCACGCAAACTCCTCTTATCGGCACAGATCAGATCATCCGCCCGGTTGGGACAGGTGAAGGTGTAGTAGCCATCGTTGTGCAGGTAGAGATAACTGCCAAGGTCCTCATGCTCAGGAGCACGGCCGCTTTTGAGCATCAAGAGCAGGTCGCCGAGTGTCTGGCTGCCGCCTGAGCGGAAAGAGAAAGCCATATCGTATAAAGGCATCAGAGGCAGATAAATCATGTCATGAGCTTTTTTCTTCCCACTGCGGAGGATAGTCGTTGACGCTTTAATGCGTTCGTCACGGGAGAAGAAGAGTAAACTACCGAGTGAGTGATCAGCTTGTGTGGTGAAGGTTTCGCTTTCGCTTTGATCGCTTATCTGAGCGGAAAACTCCGCCTTCTCTTCTTTACGCGCAGCTAAAGGCTGAATCAGGATACTTGCGATGATTTCTCTGATGTATGTGATGGAAGAGTGACGGGAGAGATAGAATTGGCCTTGTCTAACTATCTCGGGGACATAAAGATGAAGTTTCTTC
Source organism: Eubacteriales bacterium (assembly GCA_028706195.1). Classification (GTDB taxonomy): domain Bacteria; phylum Bacillota; class Clostridia; order Saccharofermentanales; family DTU023; genus DTU032. The sequence goes on along the minus strand of JAQWBU010000002.1, from coordinate 27,748 downwards.
GCTGAGTCATCCTGTGGCTTATCAGTAAATTCCAGTCGAAGAGTTCCCGGAAAGATGCTGGCGAGAGGGTCTGAGAAGAACTCAGATGTCAGGATGAGGGCAACCCGATTGAATTTATCCTCATCCAGCTTGTTTACCTCCCGGATGTTGGCAGCTGCAACTACTTCATAGTCCCCGGATTGCTGCAGGCCAGCCATAAGTCTTTCACGATATGCCGTTCTGTTTTCCACTATCAAAATAACTGCCTTCATCTTAGTCCTTTCAAAATAGATACTTGAATGTTTCTACTAACATTAATTGCCCGGATGAAGGTATAGGAGTATTATTAACGTCATGATTCAGCAATAGCAGTCGATATGTGATTTAAGATATAATCAACCCGCTTTTACAAATGGAACAAGCTCAAGGATTGGAGAAAGTTCTTTGAAACTAAAAGACAGTCTTTACAATATTAATTCTAAATATAAGAACTTGGATGCTAAGGGTCATTTCTGTATTCTTGGTATTTTCATGATTTTATTTTTTGTATATCAGGAAACGTTAATGTATGCCCTGACCAGAACAGGCGGCTTCAACCCGAACTATTTTTCCGTCTTGTTTTTCGCAATTCTCAATGGGGTTTTAGCCTGGGGCATAGTAGCAATAATTCCTCCTAAGGCGAGGCGAATTGTAACTAATGCTTTATTATTTATAGCCACTTTCTTCATAAGTGCTCAATTAGTTTATTACAGTTTTTTTCGCAATTATTTCATCCTGAGTTCAGTGGGACGCGGCGGACAGATTGTCGAATTCATGGACATTATCCTGCAGTTGATCTGGAATATGCTGTGGGCGATAATTTTGCTTTTCCTGCCCGTAATTCTCTACGCCTTCCTCTTATCTAAAGCTAAAAGCGATTTTAAAACCGGCCTTGGCTGGAAACGTTTTATGCCTCTGATCCTTGCCTTGCTGACAGGGCTTGCTGTTCATGCGGCATTACTTTTCGGGCCGAAAGATTATGCAGCGAGAGAGTATTTCCTCTATCTTAATCGCCCTTATCAGGCATCTGAGTATTTTGGCACATATACGGCTATAGGCATTGATTTGCGAAACTCAGTTATTGAAATAAAAGGTTCACCAGGCTATTTGGAAGATGACTACGTTGATCCTACACTGCCGGCCATGCCGACGACGTCAACTGTGCCGACAAGCGAAAATCCCGGGGAGACTACTACTACAAGTCCCAATGGCACGGAACCGTCGCAAACAGCTGCTCCAAGTGAAACGGAGCCCCCTGTTGTTGAATATGTTCCTAATGTTCTTAATATCGACTTTGAAGACCTGGCGTCCGGAAGAGATAGTGAAGTTTTGGCGCAAATGGACAAATATTTCGGCAGTGTTGAGCCCACTATGACTAATGAATATACAGGGATGTTTGAGGGCTACAACTTGATTGTAATTACAGCCGAGAGTTTTTCTCATTATGTACCTGACCCCGAGCTGACCCCGACACTGTATAAGATGATGACGGAAGGTTTCCATCTGAAAAACTTCTACAATCCGGTCTGGAGCGTTTCTACTTATGATGGTGAATATGTGATAGTAACCAGCCTCTATCCAAAAGACGGGGTCTGGAGTCTATATCACATGGCTTCCAGGGAACAGCCATTCAGTTACCCGAACCGCTTGCCGGATTACGCATCCTATGCATTCCATAATCATACTTTTGATTATTATTCACGGGACGTCTCACATCCTGCTATGGGTTACGAATACTACGCCTTGGGCAAGGGACTGCCGGTGACGCCAACCTGGCCGGAATCCGATCTGGAAATGATGGAACTTTCGGTCGATATGTGGATCGATCAGGAACCTTTTAATATCTATTACCTGACGGTGAGTGGCCATGCGGCCTACACACGCCTCGGTAATGCCATGGTGACAAAGAACTGGCATAGGGTCGAAGATCTTCCGCTTTCAGATGAGGCCAAGAGCTATATCGCATGTAATCTCGAACTGGAAGACGCCATGACCTATTTGCTGGAACGCTTGCGAGATGCTGGCATAGCTGATCGCACCCTGATAGTTCTGAGTTCGGACCATTATCCTTATGGCTTATCTGATGCAAGCTTTGAGGAGTTCGCAGGTGAAGAAGTTGATCATCAATTTGAATTGTATCGCAGTGCAGGAATTATTTATGTTGATGGTATGGAACCGGTTGCAATCAACAAACCTGTTGCCAACATTGATCTAATGCCGACAATTTATAATCTTATGGGCGTTCCTTATGATTCGCGCTTGCTGATGGGAAGGGATATACTCTCAGATAGTCCGGGGCTGGTATTGTTTAATGATCTGAGCTGGATTTCCGAGTATGGACGCTATACGTCTTCAACCGGCGCCTTTGAAGTTCATGCTCCATATGATCCGGAATCAATTCCTGAAAATTACGTCGCGAGTATCAATGAACTAGTCCACAATCGCTTTTACTTCAGCAGGATGATTCTTGATGAGGATTATTACGCACAAATTGGCCCGTTGACAGAGACAACGGGCCCCTAGACAGAATTATTCCGTTCTGATTCTCAGGAACGATTCAATATTGTTAATTTTGCCCCCCGTGAGAGCCGTTCTACAGATCTGCCTGTGACGCGACCGATTACGGCGTCACCGCCGCCCTGTATTGAAATATCAAGATCACCCACTGTGACTTCTGTTGCATCAAGGTCCCCTGAACCGGCTATGCGTACTGACAATTCTTCCAATTCGCCGGCTCGAAAATCAATGTCTCCTGAGCCTGCGATTTTACATATTGCTTTACCGCTGACACGATCGATCGTGACATCACCTGCGCCGGATATGCTGATTTCAGGGTTATGAGCCAGCGTGGAATAAAAATCACCGGAGCCACTAATTTTAACTTGTGTTAAGCCGCTCTCTGCCATGCGCAATTTCCCCGCACCGGAGATTTGCAGATCGCTTTCTTCAAAATTTATTTGACTGCTAAGATCTCCCGAGCCTTTAATGTTAACCGCGATTCGGTTCATATTAGCCACTGGTGAATATAGAGTGATTTGTCCCCGGATGTTCGCGCCGCCAAAAATGTATTTTCTTATCTTATCTGTGCTGATACTTAAAGTGCTGCCTCTTTGCTCAATTGTGAGTGACCGCATGAAATCCGGTGTGCCCTCAGCCTGCCATCTGTGCTTTTCCCTCTCGTCATGAACAATTATGACTTTACATGCGCCTGCTACGGAAATATCATAGCTATCGATCTGCACCGGGTTCTCGCTTCTACTGTATTCACCGTCGTAAGAAAAACCTGGATCTTTGTAGTTAAAGCCTTTATCATCTGACGCCGCTGCGCCCTTTTCGCTGTCTTCATAGGCAGTTTCTTCATTGTCTAATTCAGCTCCACTCAGCTCATACTCGTCGGAGTAAGCCAGTGTAATCTTGTTTTTGCCGCGATTAATTACTGTTTGTGTCTCCAGATCAACCTCGCTGCCGTCGTCAAAAGAGATAACGCCATTTTTCTGCTTTCCTGAGACGTCTGCATAGCAGGCGATGTTTCCTAAGCTGCCGGCCAGCTTCAGCGACCCTCTGCTTTCAGGGAAGGGGAAGGGCTTGGCTGTGCTTTCGTGGCTTTCAATGCTGTGGCCAAATAACTGGTCAATACTTACATCGAGCTCTTTTGCTATTTGTGGCAGAAGAGTGATGTCAGGGTAACCAATACCGGTCTCCCATTTGGATACTGCCTGAGGAGAGACGCCAAGATTTCTGGCGAATGCTTCCTGTGTCAAATTCTTTTCTTTTCTTAAGTGGGCAATACGGATACCCAAACCGTCAACTTCGTACATATTGTTTTCTCCGATCATTTTTTTTGAAAGGCTATATAGCTGCTGCTTCAGCATCTTAAGTATGTGTACATCAAAGGCGGAAATACAATAAGCTGACAGTTGAATCCCCTTCCAATTGAATACACTTATAGTTGTTCAACTTACAGTTGATGCCATTCTAAAGCTTTTCAGTCGGATATCCTACACTTAGACGAATGTGCTAGACTATTTTCTATTGATTAAAGCGAGGCGGATACTTCATGGAGAAAACAATTTTTAGTATTGAATACGAAGCTGAAAAGCCGGTGAAGCTGTCGGACTTGGAGGATTTTGAAGCAGATCTCCTGCGGCGCGTTATAGAAATATGCCGCGAAGCCAAGGAAGCCGGAAACTTCCCGTTTGGCTGCCTGTTGGCAGACAAGGAAGGCAATATCTTAATGGAGCAGGGTAACTGTGAGAATGAGAATCACGGTGACTGTACCTGTCATGCTGAAACAAAATTGATGAGCCGCGCTTCTCAGAAATACTCCAAAGAAGAAATGTGGGAGCTTACCATGTACAACTGCGGAGAACCTTGCGCTATGTGTACCGGAGCCATGTATTGGGGCAACCTGGGCAGAATGGTATATATTGCCCGCGAGTCAGAACTGAAAAAATATACAGGGGATGATATTCGCAACCCAACGCTAAATCTGCCCTCGCGTGCAGTCTTGGCCTGTGGTCAAAAACCTGATGTTAAGATGGTGGGGCCGGTTCTTGAGCTGGAAGATGAGTTCTTCGCTTTGCATAAAGGTTTCTGGAATCCGAGTGACGCCGAATAAGCAGCATTTCTATATGGCATTGAGGGGGGCAGTCTATAATGGACCGGCCCCTATTTATTTTACTTTGTGCAAAACCGGCTGATGTTTGTCGAAGGTGGCGACATAGGGTATACCGGCTTCCTGAACCAGAGCAAGCGCATCATCCAGCCGATAACCTATGTATTCCTCTTTGTGTGCATCAGAACCAATCACAACAAATTCCCCGCCCATCTCTGCGAATAAAGTCAGCCAGTCGAGTCCATGAACTTTCTTCCCGGGCAAAGATTTATAGGCGGACGTGTTTACTTCGAAGGTTTTTCCATTATCAATCAGATAACGGAAAAGCTCCCGCAGTTCCTCTTCAAAATAAGTCAAACTGAGGCTTGGATCTTCGATGCCGTGGGGGCCTTTGACAACGAAGTCAATATGGCCGACACAGTCAAAGTAATCCAGAGGGAATTCCCGTATACGCTCATTTATCCATTTGACATATGTAGCCGCTGCTTCGGGCAGAGTGTGCTCATCGAAGAACGTACCGGAGAAGGGGGAGTCACCTTTGTACTGATGAAGACTGGCAATGGAATAATCGTAATCACCGGGATTCACCAGCTCTCGCATATCCTCCACCGTGCCCGGATCATTATCAGGGAAGGCAAGTTCTACTCCCTTTTTCACATAACCGTTGCTCTGCTCCTTAAAGCGGTTCAACTCATCCAGCTGGACCTTAACCTGCTCTTTGCTTGTTTGCCATTCAGCACCGAAAGAATTATCAACCTCAACGTGATCAGTGATGCAAATTTCTGCGAGACCAAGTTCCTGAGCCCGTTTAACTATGGTATCTATGGTCATGCTGCCGTCCGGCGAGTGTAAGCTATGTAAGTGATAATCAAATAAAAGATTTTTCATTAATTGAGAATCTTTCCCTTCTTGATCACCGTATCGACCAGATTCATCGCGAAGTGGTACGAGAGGTGTCTATAATTTGGCGCATCCAAAAGGATCAGGTCAGCCTGCTTGCCAATTTCAAGCGAACCAATTGAATCCGCACGATCGATCGCCGCGGCTCCGTTCAGTGTCAGTGCTGTGATGCATTCTTCAATACTCAGCCCCATGTAAATAGTCGCTAATGCTATGATCAACGGAACAGACTGAGTGTAACAGCTTCCCGGATTAAGATCAGAAGCCAGAGCCACAGCGAGCCCGCTGTCAATCATGAAGCGCCCCCTGGCATAGTCCTCTTTCAGAGAAAAAGCTGTACAGGGAAGCAGAGTGGCAACTGTACCCGCATCTCGCATGGCGAGCAAGTCCTGATCCGATGATTTCAAAAGATGATCTGCTGAAGTGGCTTTCAATTTCGCGGCCAAACCCGCGCCGCCCAGCTGTACAATCTCATCTGCATGCAGCTTTAATTTGAAACCATGTTCCCGGGCTGCCAGGAGCAGTCGCTCAGAGTCTTCCAGCTCAAAGACATCCGTCTCGCAAAAAACATCACAATAATCAGCTCTGCCGGCTGCCATGGGCAAGCCTTCAGCGATGATGTAATCAATGTAAGCTGAAGCGCCGCCGGGATAGTCTCTGGGCACAGCGTGAGCTCCCATGTAAGTTTTCGCGATCTCAATCGGATGGTCATGATCCAGACGTTCCATCACCCGCAGCATCTTGTCTTCGCTCGCAGTGTCTTCGCCGTAACCCGTCTTACCTTCGACAGTTGTTATTCCCAGCTGAGTCATACGCTGCAGCCGCCGCCATCCCAGCTCGTAAAGTTCATCTTCACCGGCCGCAGTAGTTTCAGCGATAGAATAGGCGATTCCGCCTCCGGCTTGCATGATATCCATGTAGCTTGCACCCTCCAGCCTGAGGTTAAATTCATGCTCACGGTAACCGCCAAAAATAAAATGCGTGTGCGAATCTACGAAACCCGGCAGAATTGTCTTGCCGGAGGCATCATAACGAGTGACTTTGCTCTCCGGAGGCAGATTTTCCTTAATATAGATTTCAGCTTCTTTACTTGTACCGACAAAGATGATTTTCTCTTCGTCAATCAAAACAGCCGCGTCAGACAAAATGCGCAAGTGGGACATGTCTTTACCGAAGCGTGCGCTATGCCCTTCTGGACTGACTAACTGGGCTGCATTTTTGACTAATAAATATGACACTGTTCCTCCTTCACAATAGAGCCGGTGGCCACCGGCTCTAAGAGTTAATGCTCGATGCTGCTGTGCAGTGATTCACTTAATCGATCAGAGCGGTTTCGACCAGTTTGCTGCTGTCAAAATCGTGTAATCCCAGATAATAGGCAGCTGTGTCAGTTAGAGCTTCCACAGGTGCCAGACCGATTATCTCACTGCCCAGAATGGGAACGCCATAACGCCTGGCTTCCATTTTCACTGTTTCAAAAACTCTATAAATAGGGTTTTTTGTATAGTCAGTGATGTTCATGGTAACTTGAACAATTCCCTTTTCTTTGAGTTCAACGCCTCCGGCTTTAATATACTGAAAGCCGCCTCCTGACTGGCGGATCGAGCGGGCAATGGCGTTGGCGATGTCGATGTTATCTGTTCCAAGGTCGATATTGTACGCGACCAGCGGCATGCGCGCTCCAACCGCTGTAACGCCGGCTGTTTTGTGGATTTCACGTTTGCCGAAATCAGGTTCCCAGTCAGCTTCTTTGAGTTTCTCCGGCATGCCTTCAAATTGACCTTTCCGCACGTTCACGAGGTTTCTGCGTTCCGGGCGGCTGGCGGCTTCCTCGTAGAGGAAGACAGGGACGGCGTAAAGCTCATATATGGCTTGCGCGGTTTCTATGGCCAGTTCAACAGTCTCCTCCATAGTCATATTGCGAATCGGGATAAAAGGTACGACATCGGTTGCGCCCATGCGCAGATGTTCCCCTTCGTGCTGATTCATGTCTATAAGTTCAGTTGCGACTGCGATGGCTGCCAGCACGGCGCCTTTTACTGCCTGAGGTTCTCCCATCACAGTTACGACCAGACGATTGTAATCGGGATCCGGTTCATAATTCACCAGCTTCACGTTGGGCTTATCTTTGAGCGGGGCGACGATTTTTTCAATTTTGTCCGGATCGCGTCCTTCGCTGAAATTGGGAACGCACTCAACTATTTTTACTTCTGAAGTCATTCTGGCTCTCCTATTTATTTAAAATTTCTTCTATTAACTGATCATCAACCAGATAAGGCAGGGTAAGCTGATCGCGCCCCTCCATATTCCGGTTGTATTCCATTACGGTGTTCAGGGCGTTTTCATTGCGTGCCCATGCCCGGCGGGCTACACCGCCCATGACGTCCCATGGTACTGCATTCTTAAGGATCTCGTCGATACGATTGGAACCATCCAGGACACAGCCATAACCACCATTAATAGCTTTGCCGATGCCGACACCGCCGCCATTATGCAAAGCGCAAAGACTCATGCCCCGGGCTGCGTTACCTGCGAAGACGGATGTTGCCATGTCCGCCATAATATTGCTGCCGTCGCGGATGTTGGAAGTTTCACGGAAGGGGGAATCAGTTCCGCCGGTATCGTGATGATCCCGGCCGATCATGACAGGACCGATCTCGCCCTTGCGTACCATTTCATTGAACTTAAGCGCAATCTTCAATCTGCCTTCAGCATCACTGTAAAGAATGCGAGCCTTCGTACCTACAACCAATTTGTTTTTTTCGGCGTCGCGGATCCACAAATAGTTGTCTCTGTCCTGATAACGTCGGTCCGGGTCAATGCAGGACATAGCGGCAGCGTCTGTGGCATGCAGGTCTTCATCTTTGCCGGAGAGACAAACCCAGCGAAAGGGTCCATAGCCGAAGTCAAAGAGCAACGGGCCCATGATATCTTCGACGTAAGAGGGGAAGATAAAACCGTCACGGTCATCTACTTTGTTGCTGGAGATTTCCGTCACTCCGGCATCAAAAACTGCTTTCATGAAAGAGTTGCCGTAGTCGAAAAAGTAAGTACCTCTGTCGTGCAGAGTTTTGATGGCCTCATAATGTTTTCTCAGCGAGAGATCGACCAGATCATGGAAACGATCCGGATCAGTGGACAACATTTCGGTTCGTTCTTCGTAGGACTGGCCTTGCGGACAGTAACCGCCGGTGTAGGGTTCATGACAGGAAGTCTGGTCCGAAAGCAGGTCAATCCTGATTTCATTATCAACGGCATATTCCAGCAGATCGACAATGTTTCCGTGGAAGGCAATAGCGCAGGCTTCCTTTTTGTCCATCATTTCCTGAGCCAGAATGAAAGCTGCTTCGGCTGAGTCAGTAATGTGGCTAACCCAGCCCTGTTCACTTCTGGTCTCGATACGAGAATAATCAACCTCAGCGATAATGCAGGTTCCGCCAGCTATCATACAGGCTTTACCCTGAGCACCGGACATACCTCCCAATCCTGAGCTGACAAAAAGGTGACCGGCAAGATCTCCATCATTTGGAACCCCTAGCTCTCGTCTGCCGGCATTTAATAAAGTATTGTAAGTGCCGTGGACGATGCCCTGAGGTCCGATATACATCCAACCGCCTGCTGTCATCTGTCCGTAATTTGCGACCCCCAAAGCCTGAGCGCGGTTAAAGTTCTCCAGATCATCGTACTGACCGATCATTAAACCGTTGGTTAAAATAACGCGCGGCGCAGTTGTCGGGCTGTGGAACAGCCCGACCGGATGACCGGAATAAAGTACCAAAGTTTGAGTGTCGCTAAGCACTTCGAGATATTTCTTAATCAGGCGATACTGCATCCAGTTCTGGCAGACAGAGCCGGTCTCGCCATAAGTGACCAATTCATAGGGATAGAGCGCGACATCAAAGTCCAGGTTATTGTCAATCATGACCTGAAAAGCTTTACCTTCGACACAGTTTCCTCTGTACTCATCTATAGGCTTGCCGTAGATTCTTTCCTGAGGACGGTAGCGGTAGCCGTAGATCTTGCCATGCTCTTCCAGCTCCTGCAAAAACTCTGCTGCCATTTCTTCGTGGTATTGTTCAGGAATATAGCGCAGGGCATTTCTAATGGCCAGCGCCCTGTCCTCTTCACTCAATTTGGCTTTACGTTTTGGAGCTCGCCTGATTCCAGGCTCAAACTCAGGATAAGACGGTAATTCATCGTCCAGACGAATAGTCATACAAGCTTCAATATCTCTGTTTTCCAGCATTTTAATACCCTCCGGATTTCTTAGATACTTACAATAAGTGATCACAGCATTTCAGCTATTGAATATTCTCTTCTATATAGTAACATTAGCGCCAAAAAGCAAATTAATAGATCGTTAAGAGTTTAATGTTCAATGTACGAGCAAGTTGCATTTGCGTAGCATTCGCTTTAATATCAAATAATGTAAGAAAGATAGAATAATCACATGAGATTTACTTTTTTAGCTGAGAGAGATTTAGATGAAAGATATATTTGTTTCTTTACAAAAAACACTGGGAAAAGGCGAGAATGCGGTTCTGGCAACTGTAACATACAGTTCAGGTGCTACTCCTCGAGGAGCCGGGGCCCGCATGCTGGTTGGCGCTGAGGGACGATTGGCCGGCACTGTCGGTGGCGGAGCGGTCGAATACCGTTCAATTCAATACTCGCAGGAAGTCCTGCAGGAAAAGCAATCCCGGACGCATAACTTCCACCTTACGAAAAATGACATTGAAGATATCGGTATGATTTGCGGTGGGGATGCCACAGTTCACTTTCTCCATCTGGATGCCGGCGACTCCTCCTTACTGAAACTAGTTGATGTAGCCTTGGAAAAAATTAAGAATCACAGCTACGCCTGGCTGATCACAGACTTAAGTGAAAGCGATTCACTGGGTTTAGCACTATATGCACCCGCTGAGAAAAACAGCGATCAGGCCGGGGATATCTTTCTGGGTTATCCTGCTGATCACAAGGTGACTCAAGCTTTGCTTGCTGACGTAAAACAAATCTATCATCGCGCTGAAGAAATCGAAGCGGAAGACCGCAGCCTTTTTGTTGAAGAGTTAGTTATTCCGGGCTTTGTATACATCTTTGGCGGCGGTCACGTTGGTCAGGCATTAGTTCCGGCACTGGCCGCGGTGGATTTTGCCCCTGTAGTATTGGATGATCGTGAAGAATTTGTCAATCCGGATCTCTTTCCTGAAGCTTTCGATGTCCGTCTGGCTGATCTAGATGACATCGCAGCCTCAGTTACTGTTACAGACCGGGATTACGTCTGCGTTATGACCCGCGGTCACACTAAGGACCTTGAAGTTCAGGCTCAGGTTCTGAAGACACCTGCCCGCTACATCGGTGTCATCGGCAGCAAGAAAAAGACGAAAACTATAAATGAACGGCTTATGGATCGAGGTTTCACTGAAGAGGATCTGGCTCGTATAACTGCACCCATAGGCCTCAATATCGGCGGTAAAACACCTGCGGAAATAGCTGTCAGTATCACAGCTCAGCTGATACAAGATCGCTCAGCCGATTATAAACAAGGAAACTGAGAAACATGCTTGAGCAGCGATTGCAGTTATTAAGTTCACAAAAAGAAGCCATGTCAAAGCTGGAAGATTTGTATCGTCAGCAAGCGGGGTTTAGCACTATCCTCCTCACAGGCAAAAGCGGCTCCGGCAAGTCGACTGTGGTTCAGGAGTTTCTACGTGATTTCAGTGCTTCGGTCCGCGGTTACACCACCGTCCGACATCGCAGCACCGAAGGTAAACGGGTCGCCTTTCAGCATATTTTGCTGCCTGCATCTGTAATTCCATCAAAATTGACGATTGAATATCCTGATCAGCTACCCACCGATATTGAGTATTTTTTGCACAGAGATAAAGACAAAGTAGAGTTTGACCGTGAATCATTCCTGAAACTGGCGGATTACATGTCTCCGGAGCAGGTATATCAGGACGAAACACCGGAATTGATGTTATGGGATGAAGTGGGTGGCGAGGAGCTTTTAATCGATAGATTTTATGAAACACTAATCTATTGGCTTGAACAGGATGAAAAACCCGGTCAGATTATCGTGTGGAAAAAGGGACGCGACAGAAGTAACGTACGTCTGGCGCATTTAAGTCGGGAAGAAATGGACTTATTGGATCAGCGTCGAAGGAAAATACTGGATCATCCGTCTATCCGGATCCATGATGTGGATGCTGGTGATTCAACAGTTCTCTTGAAAAAAAATTCAGATTTATATAATAATTAATACTAAGGATTATGAGATTTAAAGAATTGACAATCCTCCTACAAATCTGATACACTGTCGAAGCCTTAGAAGGCAAACACGGCGCAGTAGTTCAGTTGGTTAGAATGCCAGCCTGTCACGCTGGAGGTCGAGGGTTCGAGCCCCTTCTGCGTCGCCACGAGTGCCGGTCTTAGAGCCGGCACTTGTTTGCCCAGATAGCTCAGTCGGTAGAGCAACGGACTGAAAATCCGTGTGTCGCTGGTTCGATTCCAGCTCTGGGCACCATAAAAGCTCTGTGATTTTGTAATCGCAGGGCTTTTATTATTGGGTGATACAAATTAGATACTAAAATTATATTTCTGTTTTCAACAAGCTCCTTAGTCTCTGCTAGAATGTTCCAAAGTACCAGAGGATGATTTGAGAGGTGTTATATGAGAATGAGATCCGAAAGACAAGAGATAGTTGAGTACGGCAAGAAACTGTATGACTCCGGCTTAACAAAAGGCACCGGAGGTAATCTAAGTGTCTGGGATCCGGATCTGAATTTAATGGCCATTACTCCTAGTGGCATTCCTTACCATGAAATGAGAGAAGAGCATATTGTCTTAATCGACGTGGAGACCGGCGACATTGTCGAAGGAAAGGAACTTCCCTCCAGCGAACGGGACATGCATCGTATTTTTTATAAATATCGGGATGATATCAAAGCAATCGTTCACGCACACTCGACTTATGCTGCGACTCTGGCCTGTATGCGCTGGGATTTGCCTGCAGTGCATTACCTGGTTGCTCATGGAGGAATTAATGTTCGCTGTGCAGAATATGCAACCTACGGCACAGTGCGTCTGGCGAAAAACGCCTTCAAAGCAATGGAAGACCGCAAAGCCTGCCTTTTAGCGAATCATGGTTTACTGGCAGGGGGCAGCGACTTAGCAACAGCTTTCAGCGTGACAGAAGAAATAGAGTTTTGCTGTCAACTATATTTCAACACTAAGTCACTCGGTGAACCCGTGCTTCTGGATGAAGCGGAAATGTCAATGATGCTCGACCGCTTTTCTGATTATGGTGCAAAATTTGAGGAGCATGAAGAAATCTAGAATCTGTCTAACCCTTTATCCACAAGATCTCCCGCCTTTTTTCCAAAAATGAAATAGGCAACGGAGCATGCCATCATGAAGACTATTGGCAAGGTCCAACTTTGTGTAAGATCATATAGATAACCCAAAACAAACGGACCGATTGCTGCTACCGTATAACCGATTAAGAGTACGAATGTAGATATATTTGTGTTTTCTTCCCGGTTTTTGCCGGAGAAGCCAAGCAGAGCAAACGGCATCGCAAACATTATTCCATTTCCTAAACCCATTAGAAGGATGGCAATAAGATGTAGTAAGAGTTTTTCCTGAGCTAAGCCAACAAAGAATAAACCGCTAAGGAATAATCCTGAACCCCAGAGAGCCATCTGCCATTTTCTTGAACTCCTTTGCATGATTGAGCCGCAGGTGAAATTCGTTGGCAGACTGATCAACTGCAACAATACCATTAAAAAAGCTGACTCGTTGCTGGTTCTGCCTTGCCCCATAAGGATGGTGGGAAGCCAGGCTGTAGTGGAGAAATAAAGGAGTCCCTGCATACCATACAGGAGACCCAAGGGCAGGTACGCTTGCATTTTTGACCAGGAAAGATCCAGCTTAATCCCTGATTCGTTTGTTTTAAGTGATTTTCTCGCTACGAAAAGCCAGACAATAAGCGCCGGTAAAGCTAGAAGTGCTAATATTCGAAGCGACCCCTGCCAGTTTCCGGTCCATTTCATCAGAGGAATTACAGTAGCAAAAGCAAGTCCGTTTGATATGGTCATGGTCGCCGTGTACATGCCCATGAATAAGCCGACCTGTCGCGGGAATTGATTTCTGATAAAGATGGGTAATTGGACATTGATCACCCCAAGGGCGGCGCCTATTAGCAGAGTTCCTGTGAGAAGACCAAAACTTCCCCAGACAGTGCGTAGCAATGTGCCTGCAAAAGCAACGAGGACACTGAGATAAATCAGCTTCTTTGCATTTACTTTTGCTGAAAGATAGCCTCCGATCGGGGCCATCACTGCGAACATAATGGAGATAAGAGTTGTCACAGAGCCGGCAGCGGCAGCTGAGAGCGCCAAATCACATTGAATGAATGGAATTAATTGGCCTATGCTGCCTAGCGGTGCCCGGGATAGCAAAGCCGTGCAGAACACCGCCAGTGCGATCAGGATCTTGTTTCGTCTTCTAATCACTTAAATCTCCTCAAACGTCCACCGCCTCAGTTTATCTGAAATTGATTTATACAAGCAAATGCCGGAAACTGATTTAGAGAAATTTTGTTTATTAAACGTGCTTTGCTACAATTTCTCTAGCCTGCTTACGAAATCTGTTAGAATTAGCATTTGAAAGACTAGCTATTTGGAAGGAGACTTTCTCTTATGAATATTATTCTTACCGGCGACCGGCCGACAGGCAAGCTGCATCTGGGACACTATGTAGGGTCTTTGCGCCGGCGCGTAGAGCTGCAGAACTCAGGGGATTTTGATGAAATCTACATCATGATCGCCGATGCTCAGGCTCTGACTGACAATGCGGACAACCCGGAAAAGATTCGCGAGAATGTTCTGGAAGTGGCTCTCGATAATCTCTCTGTGGGGCTTGATCCAACTATATCCACCTTATTTGTTCAGTCGGCAGTATATCAGTTGACTGAGCTATGCTTTTACTATACAAATCTGGTCACCGTCTCCCGCTTGCGCCGCAATCCCACGGTGAAATCGGAGATTGAGATGCGCGGTTTTGAATCCAGTATTCCGGTCGGCTTCTTTATCTATCCCATCAGCCAGGCGGCCGATATCACGGCGTTTGATGCGACTTTGGTACCGGTAGGCGAAGATCAGGCACCGATGCTGGAACAGTGCAGGGAGATCGTGCATAAGTTCAACAGTACCTACGGCGAAACGCTGGTGTTGCCGGAAATTCTGCTGCCGGAAAACGAGGCCTCTCTGAGACTTCCCGGAACCGATGGTCAGGCCAAGATGAGTAAATCTCTGGGCAACTGTATTTATTTAAGTGATAGTCCCAAAGAGATCAAAGAAAAAGTGATGTCCATGTTTACCGATCCGGATCACCTACGTGTGGAAGATCCCGGGAAGCTTGAAGGAAACACAGTATTCACGTATCTGGATGCCTTTGCCACAACTGAGCATGTTGAACGTTTCTGGCCGGAGTATGCCGATCTTGAAGCCATAAAGGCTCACTATCAGCGTGGCGGTCTTGGGGATGTGAAGGTAAAACGTTTCCTGATTGATGTGCTGGAAGACATATTGGCACCTATTCGCGAGAGACGTGCTTATTGGGAAGCCCGTATACCTGAAGTAATTGCAATCCTGGAAGATGCGAGCATGGTGGCTTCCGCCAAAGCGCAGAAGACAGTGGAACGCGTGCGTAAGGCTATGAGAATCGACTACTTTGAAAATAACAGCTTCTATAAAGAAGCAGTGGAACGCTATGGAGAGTAAATATTTCCTTACAACGGATCCATCCCGGCTGCACAGGCTTCTTCGGGTGTATTAATATTAGTGAAAACAGACCAGTCCGGCAAAAACTGCCGGACTTTTTTTTCGTCCAAAAATTGAAAGTTTGACTCAAGCATGAAAAGTTCGAGCCTGCTTTGTTGTGACAGGATCTGAGTTTTCAGCTGAGGGAGCAGACTTTGTGCATAAATTGCGTGGAAAATTTCAGGTCGCAGTCGTATGCTGCCATCTCTGCTTTGGAACCTTCTTTCCACAGCTACGCCGTCACAAGGGTGGCACGACTCCAACTTTTGCAGCAAGAGCTCAAGCAGTTGCGGTTCGAAACCCGGCATATCACAGGCTGTGACATAAACGTAAGGAGAAGCTGCGACGCTGAGAGCAGCATGAATTCCGCTCATCGGACCGCGGGAAGGTAATTTATCCCGCGTCAGCAGAACATTTTGACCCTGGTACAAGGCCGCTGAGTTTGTCACGACAATTATTTCGTCAAAGTAAGCTTCTAGTTGAGCAATCAGCTTATGGACGATGAGTTTGCCGTCCCTGCTGAGCGACTGTTTATCCTGACCCATGCGCACAGCTTTGCCGCCGGCCAGAATAGCGGCCGTGCTGCACAAGGTCTTTCCCGCTGTAATTGTCTTCTGATCGCGCTCCATCTTGCCATTATCCTAGCACAGGGAACCGGATTTATATCATTCAGAGAAGCCAATATGGTAGACTATTTTCAAATCATAAAAGCCTGCGTTATCTACTGCAGCTTGCTTAATACGAAGGAGGCCATTTAATGACCAAGAAGAAACAAGCCGTGATTCCACATGTCAGTTCCTACAAGTGTACACTCTGCCAGAAGGAATTCCCTTACGATGCTGAAATGCTGACCTGCCCTGACTGCGGCGAAAAAGGTATTTTGGATATTCTCTATGATTACGATGAAATCAAGAAGAATGTCTCCCGCGAAAGTCTGGCTCAGGACCACACTAACAGCATGTGGCGCTATAAAGCTTTCCTGCCGCTGCAGGACAGAGATTTCACGCCCTTTCTGCGTGTGGGCTGGACTCCGCTTTATGAATCTTTGCGCTTAGGTGATGAGCTCGGTCTGAAGAAATTGTACATCAAGGACGACGGACTGAATCCGACTGCTTCTTTAAAGGACCGCGCCAGCGCAGTCGCAGTCGCCAAAGCGATTGAATTGGGTTATGACACGATTTCCTGTTCCTCAACGGGAAACGCTGCCTCCTCCTGCGCCGGGAATGCCGCCCGCATGGGATTGAAGAGTGTCATCTTTGTACCTGAGCGTGCGCCGGAAGGTAAGTTGGCTCAGATGTTAATTTTCGGTGCCAAAGTGGTTTCTGTCATTGGCGACTACAAAGACACCTTCGATTTATCCAAAATGGCCATAGAAAAATATGGCTGGTTCAACCGTAATGCCGGTATAAATCCGGTCATGGCGGAAGGGAAAAAGACGGTTTCGCTGGAGATTGCTGAGCAACTGAACTGGGAGCTGACCGACTGGGTTGTACTATCAGTCGGCGATGGCTGTACTGTCGGTGGTGTTTATCTGGGTTTCCGTGACCTTTATGAGATGGGTATGATCGACCGTATCCCGAAAATTTTAGGTGTACAGTCTACCGGATGTTCTCCTTTCGTTGACGCAGGCGTTGAGAGCAGACCCTTGCAGCCAACTGCCGAAAATACATTAGCTGATTCGATCTCCGTCGGTGTGCCGCGTAATCCTGTGAAGGCACAGCGTGCAGTAGCAGCTTCCGGTGGTCAATGGATCGCAGTGCCCGACACTGAGATTCTGGCAGCAATGAGTTTGCTGGGTCGCACTGAAGGCATCTTCGGAGAACCCGCCGGAGTCACAGGTACAGCCGGAATCAAGGCTGCCCTGGAACAAGGCATAATCAAGCCGGATGAGACCGTTACCGCTATTGTTACCGGTAATGGTTTGAAAGATACCAAGAATGCTCTGGCAGCAGCGGGAAGCTCGGTTAAGAGCAAGCCTACTCTTGAAGCGCTGGAAGCCAGCGGAATCCTTGACTAGGACCTTATGATATGAAGATGAGCGCGGCAGCCACCGCGCTCTGTTTTTTTCAGGGAAAAGGGGACGTTTATGGAATATGAAAAACTCGGACAATTCTATTTAGGAACAGTCAATGAGGATCGAGACGGCGATGGTCGCCCGGATTTCATGTTGTTTGACTCAAGAGAATTGAGAACACACGCGATTTGCGTCGGTATGACAGGCAGCGGTAAGACCGGTCTCGGCATCGCCATGCTCGAGGAAGCAGCCATGGACGGCATTCCTGCTATTATTGTCGACCCCAAAGGAGATATGGGCAACTTGCTTTTGTCTTTCCCCGGATTAACAGCTGAAGAGTTCCGACCCTGGGTGCAGGAAGGTGAAGCCAAAGCCAAGGGGATTACAGTCAACGAATTGGCTGAAGAGAAGGCCGAGGCCTGGCGCGCAGGTCTGACTGCTTCTACCCAGACCGGAGATCGTATTCGTGTAATGCGTGAGCGCAGCGACTTCGCGCTCTACACTCCGGGCGGACTGTTTGGCAGACCTCTATCAGTCGAAGGTCTCTTTGATGCACCGCAGGAGAAAGAGACGGAAATCTTAAATGACATGGTTGTTTCGGCTACCAGCAGCCTCCTGCACCTGATTGGCATTGAAGCGGACCCCATCAAAAGCCGCGAACATGTTTTCCTGTCTGAAATAATCCGGCAGCGCTGGCGTGAAGGTAAAGCTGCCGATCTGCCGCATCTGATCCAGGCTGTTCAGAATCCGCCGGTTAAGACCATCGGTGTCATGGATATTGAGACTTTTTTCCCGGAGAAAAACCGTTTCGATCTGGCTTTGCAATTAAACTCTATTTTGGCTTCTCCATCCTTCTCCAGCTTTCTGCAAGGCGAACCTTTGAATATAGACAGTTTGCTTTATACGGCTGAAGGGAAGCCGCGGCTTTCGATTCTTTCCCTGTCGCATCTGTCGGACGCAGAACGCATGTTTTTTGTGACCTTGCTCCTGAATCAGATGATCACCTGGATGCGCAATAAGCAAGGAACAGACAGCCTGAGAGCTCTCTTTTACATGGATGAGATTTTCGGCTATTTCCCGCCGGTAGCAAACCCGCCGTCCAAGCTGCCGCTTTTGACCTTACTGAAACAGGCAAGAGCCTATGGACTGGGAATAGTTCTGGCAACTCAAAACCCGGCTGATTTGGATTACAAAGGTCTCTCTAACATAGGCAGCTGGTTTATTGGCCGCCTTAGCACAGAGCGGGACCGCTCACGTTTGCTGGAAGGTATGGTAGATACAGCTCAAGTAGGCCTGGAACGAGGCAGTCTTTCAGAAACGATCGCAAATTTGGAGAAGCGCCAATTCCTTCTGCGGCGTCCTTCGGAAAAAGAACCGACCTTATTTACTACCCGCTTCTGTATGTCTTATTTAGCAGGGCCTTTGTCCAGAGACCAGACCGCTTTGCTTGCCCGAGCCGGCATGGAGGCTGCAGATAAAATTGACACTGAAGTTTCTCCTACAATTATTGATACTGTGCCTGCACCTGCTCAGACAGAGACTGAGCCACCGGAAACTACAGAAGCGGTAGTTCAGAGTGGTCAAATTACTCAGGCACCCATTGCGACAGCCGGAATCCCGGTCTACTACCTGCACGACACCACAGCGTTGGGTGGCAAATATGTGCCGGCCCTATTGGCCTATCTCAGTATCCATTATGATAACGAAAAACACTCAATCAGCAAGGATCGCGAGCTGCTGCGTATCACCCCCTTAAATGATGATCTGGTCACGGTTGACTGGAATGAATCACACGTCTATGAACCAGGTGAGATTAAGAGCGAGGATCAGGCTCCGGCTGGAGCGACCTATGCGCCCCTGCCCGCTGATGCCCGCAAGAAAACAAATTTCACTCAGTGGCAAAGACTGGCAGTTGATCATGCTTATCGCAACGACACTCTGGATTATTACACCCACAAGGAACTGAAGATGTTCTCAGAACCCGGGGAGACGGAGCGTGATTTCGCAGCGCGTGTGCAACTGGCAGCCAGGGAAGAGCGCGATGCTGCTTTGGATAAGCTTAAGGATCAGTTCGAGATAAAGCAGAAAACACTGGAAGGAAAGATTATCAGGGCTGAAGAAAGAGTTGACCGCGAGACGGAGCAGTCCAAAGATGCCAAGAGGCAGACGGCGATATCTTTCGGTTCAGCTGTTTTAGGAGCATTGTTGGGTAAATCACTGGTTAGTCAATCCTCAGTGGGCAGAGCCGGCACTGCGGCCAAAAGCGCCAGCCGCTCCAAGAGACAAGCCGAAGATATCGTTCGCGCAGAGCAAGCTCTGGAACGTTTAGTCGCGGAAAAAACAGAACTCGACGCGGAAACGGAGCAAGCTTTAAGTGATCTGGCTGCTGTCTATGACACTGCGTCCGAGAATGTGGAGACAGTGCAGATTAAGCCCTTGAAACGTGATATCACAGTCAAGGCTTTCGCCCTGCTCTGGGTACCGGAGGCAATGTTCAGCTAGGAGAGCTGAACTCTTAAAGTTTTAATCAGATCCTCAACCATTTGTTGTCGGGGAGTGAGTATCTCCACTCCCCGATCGACCAGCTGATTAAGACGCGCCGACATGTCTTCAGCGTCCAGTCTGGCTCCTTGCAGCACTTCGCCGATGTCATCAATGAAATCGCCATCGAGCGCATCACTATAAACCAGGACATTAACGATTTTGCCCTGCCTGATTTCAAAGCCCAGCTTGGCTTCACCCCAGGGCAGCCGCCCTGTATCAATCTCCAGATCGAAGGGCACAGTCTTGCCATAGCGCCAGTCCCAGGAACTATACTTTTCCTCCAGTGCTACCAGCCTGTCATCACGCTTAAACTCATCAATAGTTAATCTCTCAATATTGTGGCCCTGCCCGTAACGCTCGACAAAAGATTTGTTTACGGCCTCTGCCAGTTCCGGAAGTGTCAGCCCGGGCAAGACGTCGCGCAGGTTTCCCACCCGGGAACGCACTGAAGCGATAGCCTTGGATTTCAACTTGACGTCAGATACCGTGAGGAAATGTACCAGACGTTCGAAATTGGAATTCAGCATCAGGGTGCCGTGATGCAGTCCCACGCCATGTGAGAAACGGAAAGCATTGCCTGAGAATTTTTTCCCTGCTATAAGAATATCGTTGCGGCCGCTGCGTTCAGCTTCAATACCCAAATCCACTGCTGCGTCCAGAATTACTTTGAAGCTTTCATCCAGATCAAGTTTGGACTGTGGCAGAATGATTGAAAAATTGAGATTGCCCAAATCATGATAAACAGCACCGCCCCCGGTGCTGCGCCGTGCCAGATATCCGCCGTCTTCTTCCAATAGTGTGCAGCGACACTCGGCCCAGGCATTCTGATTTCTGCCGATCACAACAGTATTCGCATTTTGCCAGAGGAAAAGAATTGCGCTGTAGCGCCTTTCTTCCGACTTATCGGCATCACTTTCACAAAGGCCCATGAGATAATCTTCCAGCGCCAAATTGTGCCAGGGATTAGTAAGATCGGTTGAGAGTAAGAGGACAGGTTTTTTGCTCATAACAGCTCCAATTTCTATTAAAAATATAAGAAAGTATATTAAAACTAATTTTCCACAAATTTTAAACAATTGACTTTCCGAACCATTATAGAATAAAAAATGAACAACACAAGTTATCTTAGATCGGTATACTTAATTTGGTACAATAACTTGACTTCTAGATTAACGAGGAAGGACATTCATCATGATTGATCCGAAGGATAAGGAATTTCAGCAAAAAGATACTTATGATATTCAGGATTTGCTGGGTCTGATGATATTTCTGCGCAGTGAGAACGGCTGCCCCTGGGATCGCGCTCAGGATCATGAGACTATTCAGGAAAACATGCTGGAGGAAGCTTATGAAGCAGTTGACGCTATCCAGATGCAGGATGAGGCCAAGCTGTGCGAGGAGCTGGGCGACGTATTGATGCAAGTTGTCTTTCATGCCCAGATAGCAGAAGAGAATGAGGCTTTTGACTTTTCGGATGTAGTTACAGGGATATGCAAAAAACTTATTTCCCGCCACACGCATCTATTTGGGGATGACTGCGCTCTTACGGCTGAAGAAGGGCTGGACACCTGGGCCAAAAATAAGAAAATAGAGCGGAATTATGATAAAGCATCGCAAATGCTGACAGATGTACCCCGCGCTATGCCGGCGCTGATGCGAGCGGCCAAGCTTCAGAAACGGGCTGCTAAGGTGGGCTTCGACTGGCCGACACCTCAGGGTGCACGTGATAAGATGCAGGAAGAGCTGGCAGAGCTGGAGCAGGAGCTTTCGCGCCGCGAAGAAGTTGCTACACCTTCTCAGGATAAAGCAGTGGAACGAGCTATTCAGGCTGAGGCCGGAGACCTGCTGTTCGCTGTAGTAAATTATCTGCGTCTGAATAAGATCGAACCTGAATCGGCGCTTTCAGGCTGCTCGGATAATTTCATCCGCCGTTTCCAGAGCATGGAAGAGATTGCAGCAGAAGAGGGAGTGGATATAGACTCAGGATTATCTCTCAAAATCTTGGACCACTATTGGGATGAAGCCAAGAGACGTGAGAGAGAGGAGAAAACAGAATGAGGTTGGACAAATTCTTAAAAGTTTCACGTATAGTGAAACGTCGTACAGTAGCAAAGGAAATAGCTGACGCCGGCAGGATAACTGTTAA
Source organism: Eubacteriales bacterium (assembly GCA_028706195.1). Classification (GTDB taxonomy): domain Bacteria; phylum Bacillota; class Clostridia; order Saccharofermentanales; family DTU023; genus DTU032. The sequence continues at coordinate 5,687 of JAQWBU010000002.1, read as the reverse complement.
CGGAGTGAAAGCCAAGCCCGGCACAGAACTGAAAGTTGGCGATATACTGGAAATCGGTTTTGGACAGGGAAAAACGAAAGTGCGCGTCCTGGAAATGCGCCCCTCAGCCCGCAAAGAAGAAGCGGAATCTCTTTATGAATTGCTTGAGACTGAATAAGGTGCATATAACATTTGAGTAACATCTTGCTGATATTTCCCTTAAATCCGGATAAATATTCTCTAAGCACTTGCAAAACCGAACAAACTACTTTACCATGACTGTAAACTAGAGTAGATGTCTATACGACAGGAGATCAGGCGTGGTGAAAAAGGCAAAGAAAAACAGTGAAAATTTGCCTGGAGCAAACAAAGCTCGCAATCGTTCCACGCGTGCTTACCTTTTGCGCTTGTGTCTGGGAGTCATGATCGTACTCGTAACCGCAGTCTGCACTAATCTCTATTTCCAGCAGGAAGAAGAATATCAAAGATTGCATCTGGAGCAAGAACAGCTGCAGCGTCAGATGAGTTCTCTCTATGAAGAGTATGACGATTTGTGCAGGCAGTATGAGATGCTCGATTCGGATGAATACATCGAAAGCATCGCACGCGATTATCTCAATATGTGCCGTCCAGAAGACACTCTCATAATCAGCAAATGAGCTAAGTTTAAAATAGATAAATATGAAGATGGCCGGGATTCCCGGCCATCTTTTTTAATGTTCATTATTTGCTTGTGACTGTATTACTGAGCTGCGTTCAGTTCTGCGATCTTGATGATTACTTCAGCCGCCAGCGCCATACCGCGAGTCAGTACTAATTCATAACGGCCGTGATAATTGTAGCCGCCGACAAAAATGTTCGGACAGGGCAGCCCGCGGTAAGTCAGCTGAGCACCATCAGTTCCGCCGCGAATGGGTTCCTCACTGATCTCGATATCCACTTCCTTCATAGCGGTACGGGCCAGGTCGATAACATGTCTGGAATCCTGTATCACATCGAGCATATTGTAATAAGAATCTTCGATTTCAAGGCTGACTCTTTGACCGTATTTTTTATTAAGGAACTCTACGATATCTTCAAGTAAGTCTTTCTTTTTCTTAAACAGATCCTTGTCATGATCGCGAATAATGTATTCCAACTTCGCTTCTTCAACTGTACCGTTGAAATCAGTCAGTAGAAAAAAGCCGTCGTGCCCTTCTGTCCACTCCGGACGCTCTCCCGCAGGGAGGAGGCTGTGTAACTCCATTCCGATCAAGGCTGCATGTATCATAGTGTGCTTAGCGGTGCCGGGGTGCACATTGCGTTCCTGAATTTTAATCTTGGCACTGGCAGCATTAAATGTTTCATAGTTGAAGTCACCGATCGGACCGCCATCCATGGTGTAGGCGAAATCAGCGCCGAAACGGTCCAAATCCAAAAGGCTGGCTCCATGACCGATTTCTTCATCAGGAGTGAAGGCGACAGCGATATCACCACGCTCGATTTCCGGGTGAGCTCTTAAATAATCCAGCGCTTCCATGATGGAAACAATGCCGGCTTTATTGTCAGCACCCAGTAAGGCAGTGCCGTCGCTGGTTATTATCTCTTCTCCGATCAGATCACTGAGAAAAGGAAAACTGTCAACTTCGATGCTGAACTCATCATTTAAGCGAATATCTCCGCCTTCGTAAATGAAAATATGTGGTTCTGTCGTGACTCCCGGCATGTCCGGGGCTGTATCCAGATGTGCCAGAAAACCGATCGCAGGGACATCCGGCTTGTTTCCGGGCAGCCGACCATAAACATATGCGTGCTTTTCATCCAAATAAGCTTCCAGACCCATATCCTGTAATTCCTGATAAAGTAAACGCGCCAGGTTCAGCTGACCTTTGCTACTGGGTGTTTCGCTGCTGTTCTGCGGGTCGGAACGAGTGTCAACGGCAATGTAACGTGAAAAGCGTTCTCGCACAACATCATATGTAATCACTGAATTTGCTTTCATGAGATCTACAACTCCTGTCTGTTTTTCAAGGCTCTGCTCAAAGTTTCAGCGTCAGCGTATTCCAGATCTGCTCCCATGGGAATACCGTGAGAGAGCTGGGTCGTCTTAATACCTGTCTTATGTAAAAGCCGGGCAATATAAAGAGCCGTTGCTTCACCTTCGATACTGGGATTCATCGCCAGGATAATCTCTTCAATTTCCTGATGCTGTTGCAATCTCTGCAGAAGTTCCCGCAGTTTGATGTCTTCTGGACCGATATCTTCCATCGGGGAAATCGCGCCATGCAGGACATGATAAAGCCCGTCAAAATTTTGCACACGTTCCATAACAGAAACATCACGGGGATTTTCTACGACACATACAACACTGCGATCACGGTTCTGAGATCTGCAGATGTCACAGGGATCATCTTCAGTCAGATTACAGCATTCGGAGCAGAGTGTAACATCTTGCTTTGCATCCCTGATAGCATCAGCTAAAGCCAGCGCCTGCTCGTTATCCTGTGCCAGTATGTGAAATGCCAGGCGTTGAGCTGTCTTGGCACCAATGCCCGGCAATTTATTTAACTCCGCAATCAAACGAGTGATCGCGGGACTAAAGCGCATTGCCATGTGTTAAAAACCGGGAATATTTAAGTTGCCGCCGGTAACCTGTGACATGCGGGCTTCAACTTTTTCATCGAGCTGACGCATTGCGTCATTTATAGCTGCACTGATGAGATCTTGCAACATTTCAACATCCTCGGCATCGACTACGTCAGGATTAATCTCAAGCTCGATGACTTGATGGCTCCCGGAGACGACAGCGCGTACAACACCACCGCCAGCGGTAGATTCAGCAGTCATTTCAGCTGCTTCTTCCTGCGCTTTGGCAAGCTCTTCCTGCATTTGTTGTGCTTGGCGCATCAGTTGATCCATCTGGTTTCCACCGCCGCCGCGGGCTCTGCCGCCACCTCGTGGATATCCACCTCGTCCTTTTGCCATTATTTATTACCTCCGTTTAGTAATTCTTCATCAATGTGAAGAGGAATTGATCTTTTATCTGTAATTTCCTTTAATTTCCGCATCCAGTCTTCTTCTGCTGTAACAGCTTCAGCGCCGGGCTCATCCTCCAAAATGACATTCAATTCAACATTCGCGCCTACACACTCAGCCAAAATTCTTCGAATAGTGGCGCGCGAATCGGCTTCATTGATGCAAGCATACTGTCCTGCCAATGAGTGGTCAAAAGCCAAAGTCCAGACCTTGTCCTTACGGCTTACTTTAGCAGGGCGCGCCATCAGGGAGAGATCCATAAGATGTTCTTCTTTGATCGCTTCCAGAACATCCTGCCAGATGCGCAAGGTCTCATCCTCATGAACCAGTGAAGGAACAGCTGCAGTTTTTGCGGCTTTTGTTCCTTCCATCGGCTCAGGTGCTTCAGCAGTCGTAAGTTCTTCTGCAGCTCCGGTTTCGACCACAGGTTCTCTTGGAGCGGACTTCAGAGTGGCTTTTGCTTTATGTTTAGGGCTTTCTTTCCTTGATGCCTGTATCGGGTGTTGTTCCTGGAGCTCTGTTTGCGCAATATTTCCGTTTCCGAGCCGCGTGGCCAGTGCCAGCAGGCCAATTTCCATACTGGTGCGAATATCAGGTGAAAAGCGTAAGTCGGAACTAAGGCGCGCCAGAGAGGCAATACTCTCACTTATCACTTCAGTCGAAGATTGAGCTGCCAGTTCACTCAGCTGTGCCAGTCCTGCGCTTGTCATCTGGATCAGCTCCGCAGGATTGCGGGACACTTTGGCTATGAGGAGATTTCTCATATAAGCGGAGAGATCAAGCAGAAAACGTGTCAAATCACGACCGCTCATTACGAGCTCTTGAATAGAGTGCAAAAGTACATCCGGATCATAATGCAGGATCGCAGCCGCCACTGTATGCAGAAACTGATCCGGGACACGTCCGGCCATTTGCAGAACTTCATCACGGGAAATATCCCCCGAAATTTGACGTACCTGATCCAGCAAGCTGATCGCATCACGCATGCCGCCGTTTGCGAGCTGCGCTATGACAGCTAGAGCATCATCAGAGATGGAAAGTGAGAGTTCATCAGCGATTATACGCAGACGTTTCACAATATCCTCCTGATTGATACGCCTGAACTCATAATGCTGGCAGCGGGACAATATTGTTGCCGGGATGCGATGCGGTTCTGTGGTAGCCAGTATGAATACAGCGTGAGCCGGAGGCTCCTCCAGTGTTTTCAATAAGGCATTGAAAGCCTGTTGTGAAAGCATGTGAGCTTCGTCAATTATGTAAACTTTATAATCAGCCAGAACAGGAGTGAAGATGATTTCCGACGTCAGACGTCTCACATCATCGACACCGTTGTTGGAAGCGGCGTCGATTTCCTGAATGTCCATCAGGGAGCCGTTGTTCGCAGCCAGACAGATTTCACACTCATTACAAGGGTTACCGTCATCCGGATTCAGACAATTTATAGCCTTAGCGAAAATTTTCGCAACTGATGTTTTTCCCGTTCCTCTGGTGCCGCTAAATAGGAAGGCATGAGCAAAACGTCCATTGCGTACGCTTTGCTGCAACGGATAAACTACTTGTATTTGTGCTACAACATCACGAAAATTTTGCGGACGCCACTGGCGATAAAGCGCCATTTTTTCAGTAGTGGACAAGCTGACCTCGCTTCCATGAAAATCGCCGCCTCTGAGTCACAACCGAGGCAGGTTTCCCCGCGGCACATGTGGTTGATCGCTTACCGCTGCTTCCTTCCGGATCTGACGGGTTTCACGGGCCACATCGCACGGGACCCACGATCGGTTGCGACTCAAACGCGGCGATCCGTGTACTATTCCCGTATATTCTATATTAATTCCGGCTTAATTTAAAGGATCGTATCCCTGGTCGAATAATCAGCTGATCAATATAGTATACTTAGCATTCAAAAAATTAGCGAGGAGGCAGCTATATGAACATAAAGCGTTATCTTGTCTTTGCCCTGAGCACAGTCTTAAGTCTCAGTCTGTTTGCATGTGGCGGCACAAATGACTTTGAGATAGAAGCCGTCCGGCTGAGAGCAAATTCTTATTTGGTCGTGTCAACGGATGATTTTTCGCGACAGGTCGGGGATCTGGTCACCAGTTATTTTCCCGAAAATCTGGAGCAGCCTCCGGTGGGCAGTCTGGCAAAAATCCGCTTAAGTGGTGAAATCAGAGAAAGTTATCCGCCGCAAACGGATGCTAAATCTGTTGAACTGATAGAAGAAAAAGCTTCTGTTGTCACCAATCCGAACGTTGCGGAGAGAATTGCCTGGCACCTAGGTGAGAATGCCTTTTTGATCGACGTCCGCTCTGAAGGGGAATATACAGCAGGCCATATTAGCGGTGCCATCCTGATGCCCCCGGATGAAATTGCAGACCGTATTCTTGTTGAAATTCCGGAGCGTGAAGCTGTTTTGCTGCTCTACTGTCGCACGGGAAACCGCTCCGCGGCCGCAGCTAAACAAGTTCGGGATCTGGGCTATGCTGTTGTCATAGATGCCGGAGGTATAGTTGACTATGAAGGAGATTTGATCACCGGTTCCGACCCGGGGCAGAGACCCTAGATGCAGATGGCAATTTTGATTTAACAATTCCATTCAATTGGTTTAATATATCTTACAGCGTGATAAATGACACAGTGCATTGTCAGTTTATGCATGATACTGAAGCGAGTATTGCTTTATAAAAAAATTT
>JAQWBU010000165.1 GCA_028706195.1 Eubacteriales bacterium | reverse complement strand
AAAGGCAGCAAAAAAAACATTGAGTGCATACCCGAGACACAAAGCAGGTGGTAAGCACCGGCTTCACTGGGAGCCTTAGTCGTATAGGCTGTCATGCCTCCGGTATGACCCATCAACAAAGCCTGCATAATCCCATCTGAACTCAGTTGAAATTCACCGGCAGAAGAGCTCAGTTCGCTCGTCTGTGGAGCAAAACTTTTCTCCAGGAGTCCTAAAGCGTGCAGCCGAAAGCGATACAAGTAATGCCGAGGACTGTAATATGCAGGAGCTGGCTGCAATTCACTTACTTGCACGCTTGTTAATTTCCCGCTGATGCCTTCCGATCTGAACCAGTTTGCTTCACTGAATCCTCCGGGATTTTGAGCTGCTTTGCCGCTACTGTATACTCCTCTGACAGTCATAGAGGCACCAAGCTTGAGATCTGAGGCCGAAGAACCCGCAGGCAGTCGCTTCGGACTTAATCCCAGGCTAATAGTTGTGTGCCTGTTCAGGCGCAGTCTTATGCGCCGATAATCATCGCCGCTGCTTGCAGGTAAAGCGACTTCAACGATCCGGCCGCTCACTTCCACCGGGTAAGCTTCCGCAAAACTTGTGGCCTTGTTTAAAGAAAGCTCTGTGCCTATAAGGCTCAGAGCCGAAATCACAATAAAGAGACAGAGCCCCCATCGCTCTGTAATATTTTTTCCGAGTTTGTTCATGCTAAGAGCATAAACACGCTTCCCGAAAAACAGTACCTTTCATCCCCGCTGAATTGTGCCCGCCTCAGACAATTTGACTTTTAATCAGACAACTGAACTTATAAAACGCCGCAATTCAGCCATACCTGAGTCGTTGGCCTGAATGGCTGATACCATGATCGGAGTGTCGAAGTGGCAGCTTGCATCGCCTAATACTTCTCTTCTCTTTTTTAATTCGGAGATCACTTTAAAGCGCGCATCGTTTTGCTTCGATCGCGAAAGCTTATCCGCTTTAGTCAAAACTACCTGCCAGGGAATGTGGTAGAAATCCAGAAAATCAGCCATTTGCCAGTCGAGATCACCAAAACCCCGGCGAATATCCAGAAGCAGCAAAACAGCAGCCCTCTGACGCTCCTGATTGAAATACTGATCCGTGACTCGCGAAAACTTTTCCTCGCTCCTGCGGGAAGTCTGGGCGAAGCCATAGCCCGGTAAATCAACCAGATAGAAACTGTCGTCAACCGTGAAGAAAAATACCAACTGGGTTTTACCGGGAGTTTGGCTGGTGCGAGCCAGATTTTTATTGCGGCACAAAGCATTAAGTAAAGTGGACTTCCCTACATTTGAGCGACCGACCATAATGACTTCAGGTAAAGAACGTTGAGGGAACTGTTCCGTTTTTGCAGCCACAGCCGTTAACTCAACTCTATTAAATTGTACTGACATGTTTGCTCCTTTTTTCATCTGTTACTCTGCTATAATCATACACATATGGAGGGACTTATATGAATGAACTTAAGTTTCCGGCGGGCAGTTCTCCGAGGAACATCCTGAAAGATGACACGATGCTCGACCCGCTTGGACCTATTGCAATTATAAGCGCCCAGATAGAAGATCACCTGGCTGAACGTATTAATCGTCAGCTGCATCTCCGACGAGAAGCTTTCGCTGAAATTAATCCGCAAATAACTGACTTCACAGGCTATTTGCGTGAAGATTACCGGATTGATGTTGACCTCTCGCGCTTTAAATCCGGTGAAGGCAAGGCGGTGGTGCTGGACACAGTGCGCGGACACGACCTGTATATTCTTACGGATGTTCTCTATCATGGCAAAACTTATGACCGTTACAGCCGTCCGGTAACCATGAGCCCGGATGAGCATTACAAGGATCTTACCCGATTGGTCGTGGCCTGCAGGGATTCCGCTCTGCGCATCAATGTAATCATGCCCTATCTCTACCAGGGCAGACGTTTCCGCCGTGACCGCAGAGAATCACTGGATTGCGGAGAAATGCTGCAACACCTGTTCGGACTGGGTATAGATAATTTTATCACTTTTGACGCCCCGGACAGCCGTGTAGCAAACGCAGTCCCTTATGATAACTTCGAATCTTTTCCTACTTCATTCCAATTCATACGTACGATACTACAGGACTGTCCTGATTTGGTCGTAGACCCTTCGAAAATGATGATCGTAGCCCCGAATGAAGTCAATATCAACCGCTCGATCTTTTACGCCTCCACCATGCAGTTGCAGCTGGGAATCTTCCACACCAAACGCAGCTATGACTTTATTGAGGGTGAAAAGCAGGAGCGCAAAACACTGGCATATCTGGGCGACTCGGTTGAAGGCAAGGATATATTGATGATCGGTGACCTTCTGGACAATGGTGACGGGGTGATCGAATGTGCATCGTACCTCAAGGCGAAGGGCGCTAAACGTGTCTATTGTTTTACCTCCTTCGCTCAATTCACTGATGGTACCTCTCACATGCATCAGGCCTGGGAAAGCGGTATCATCGAACGTATCTTCTCCTCTGACCTTTCATATCTTCCACCTTCAGTTGTATCGGCTCCCTGGTATACTCCTGTCCCGATGGCGGATGATGTCGCTCAACTAATCAATGCACTTAACCATGACGCTTCATTGTCTCAGCTTATGGCACCGGCAGAAAAGGTCAAGTCTCTGGTGCGAAGGCACAAGGAATTGAGCCGGAGAGCCGAGTCCACAGTGGATAAACGTCAATTATCTTTTTATGATATTTAGTTTGATCGACAAATAGTCATATATATAGAAGGATGGTAAAAATGAATCAAAACAAATTCGAGTCTCGTAACGACAAGAATTACTTCAAATATGACCAGTACGGAAACAACCCCATGCCTCCTCTCGGCCCCATCGGACTGATTGGACTGAAGGGAGCACGTGATTTTTCAAATCTGGTTAACGGTTATCTTGTTCAAAGGCGCGAAGA
>JAQWBU010000164.1 GCA_028706195.1 Eubacteriales bacterium | reverse complement strand
CTCTTCGTCACCGGGATCTGCTTCCTGGCTCCCGGATTCTTCTGCTCCCTCTTCCTCATCTTCTTTCATCAAATTCATTTCACTTATGAAAGCGTCAAGAGCTTCCTTTAGAGAAGCATTAGAAAACGGAGCTTGTGCAAAATTAGCTACTAATGCAATATTCGAATTTTCTTTCGCAAAAATATTCTCTTGCTCCTGCTCCTGCCATTCATCACTGTCATCTAATTTCTCAAAAATCCGAAAACTTACAGTGACTGATTTGACGGGTGCTTCCTCATCTTCCTTAATGTCTTTGTCAATATCTTGATCTATGGCGTAATAGAGTCGAATGAGGGGAAAATTCCTTGGGTCAGGATAAATATGAACTCGCACAGTTTGCTTTGGCTCTGTTTCAGCTTTAGTTTCGGATGGCGGTTCAGCGGCTTTGCTTGTACTTGGCAGTGTGGCTTCAACAGTGTTTTCCTGTGTAAGAACATCTCCTGCTGCTGCATCTGTTCCACCAATTGTGCTGCCTCCAGCAACGGCAGTTGAATCAACAACGGTAGTCGAATTAATAACGCTAGTTGGGAGAGTGCTGATCGGTTCTGTTTCAGCTTCGGTTAGCTCAAGCACACGTATGGAAGGCGAGGTGCTCGCCACGGTTTCAGTTGTGGAGGCACTTGTTTCAGTAGTACTGGTGCTGGACGAAGCAGCTGCACTTTCGACAATATTTTCACTTGTGGAAGAAGTAGTGGTCAGGACAGGAGACTGAGTGGGATCTGTTTTGAAATCAGGCAACAATAGTGGTTCCTTCTGGGTTTCTTCCTGGAAAATGCCGGAAGCATTTTTATCATCTGTTGTCAGTCTGCGATAAATCAGGAAGGCGAAACTCAGAAGCAAGAGCACAATAATTGCTGAGATGATTATTGATGTTTTTGAGCGTGAAGCAGTGCTTTTGTAGACAACGTCATCAGTATCAGAAGCACCGGTGTTTTCGTGATCTCCAGCAACCGCAGCAGATGTTTCAGGCAGCGGACTGGCACAAAAACGACATAAAATATCAGTTTTTTCGTTTTCCTGTCCGCAATTAGTACATCGCATAAATAAACATGCACCTTCTCTAAACAATGTGAACGCTAGTTCCTCTAAAAGACAATTATAACATCATTGCAGATCAGCTGACTATTCAGCAAATTATTTCAAAATTCTGTGTTTATGCAATGTAAACCATCGGGACCTGGGATACATTTTTTCGAGCCTCTTCTGCTATACTCAAAAATAAATGATATAAAAATTTGAGTCGGGGTATCCGGCCGGATATCTCGCGCTTTAACCGTCTACTCAGGGAAAGAGGTTAAGGATGGACCGCAGCTCGAACAACAATAATTCATTTACTGAAGTAAACAAAGCTATTCCTGAGCATGAAAATCAGGTTTATGGGCCTATTCCGGAAAGTCATTCCGCACAACTACAGCCTGAAAAAGTGGATAGAGCCACACAAAGACGCAGGATATTCATACCGCTGGGTGTTCTTCTGTTTATCTTACTTAGTATCCTGACAATCTGCTTTCTTTTTGCTGATACAATAAGCAAGCTTATCGGCTAGAATTTATATCGTTCAACAGAATATAAGGGAGAATTTATGCGAAAGACAAAAATTATCTGCACCATAGGACCGGCATCTTCAAGTCCGGAAATTTTGAAGCAGCTGGCTCTAGCCGGAATGGATGTGGCACGACTTAATCGCTCGCATGGCACGCAGGAAGAACACGCAAAAATCATAGATGCATTGAAAGAGCTGCGAAAGGAAACCGGCCTGCCGATCGCAATCCTTCTGGATCTGAAAGGGCCTGAAATCCGTACCGGCACCTTTATCGGCGGTAAGGTAGTACTGAATCCCGGTCAGGATTTCTTTATTCATTCTGAGGAAATTCTTGGTGACGACAAGCAGATGAGCGTCAGCTACAAGGATTTTCATCAGGCGGTGAAACCCGGAACCCCAATACTCATTGATGACGGGATGATCGAGCTGCTTGTTGTCAGCATCGATGATAAAATTGTCCGCACCAACGTGGTGGTCGGTGGCGAACTCTCAAACTTCAAGGGTGTAAATCTGCCCAATACTCCAACGCTGCTCCCGGCTCTGGATGAAAAGGATTATAGTGATATTCGTTTTGCAGTGCAAAAGGAAGTAGATTATATAGCTGTTTCCTTCGCCCGCAGCGCCGACGACATCAGGCAGGCGCGCGAAGCTTTGGATAAAGAAGGCGGACAGTTAATCAATATCATTGCCAAAATAGAAAACCAGCAAGGAATTGACAATAGTGACGAAATCATAGAAGCTTCGAATGGTCTGATGGTGGCCAGAGGTGACTTGGGTGTTGAAATACCACCGGAGTCTGTTCCCATCGTGCAGAAGAGATTAATCCGGCAATGCTACCAGAGTGGGAAACCTTCAATCATTGCTACTCAGATGCTGGATTCCATGATTAAAAATCCGAGACCTACTCGTGCTGAAGTTTCAGATATTGCCAACGCAGTCCTGGACGGAACCAGCTGCCTGATGCTCTCAGGGGAGACAGCTGTTGGCAAATATCCGGTCAGGTCGTTAGAAACAATGGCCCGCTTTGCAGAAGGTGTGGAACATGACATTGATTATTGGTCGGATATGTATTTCGAACGGATATACCAGTGTAATAATGTGCCGGACGCAATCAGTCACGCTGCAGCTTCAACTGCTAAAGATTTAGATGCAGCGGCTATTGTCGTCATGACCTACAGTGGTTCGACAGCACGTCTGATTTCCCGTTTCCGCCCCGAATGCCCCATTCTCGCCATGACGGTCAGCGAAACCTCACAACAGCAATTGAACATGAACTGGGGCGTGAAACCATATTTAGTGCCTGTCGCCTCCTCTACGGATGAAGTATTCCGTCAGGCTGTCGAAGTGGCCAAACTATC
>JAQWBU010000043.1 GCA_028706195.1 Eubacteriales bacterium | reverse complement strand
GTTATTTCGGACCCTGGTTAAACGGCGATATCAACCGCGCACTTGATGCACTGCAAAGCATATTTCCGCTTAGAAGCTGTAACCGCGATTTGCCTCGTGATATAGGCAAGCAGCGCCCCTGTCTTAATTATTATATCGGCAGATGCCTGGGACCTTGTAATGGCTACGTGTCGGAAACAGAGTATGGTGAAATGGTCGCAGACGTCATCCGCTTTCTCGAAGGACGCTATGGCGAACTGACTCAGAATCTCAAAGCGGAGATGGAAGCGGCCAGCGATGCACTTGAATTCGAACGAGCTGCAGTTCTTCGAGAGAAATGGCAGGCCTTGCGTCGCCTGGAAGAAAAGCAGCATATAGTTGATCCGCAAGGCGGTGACTACGATGCTGTGGCGATGGAACGCAACGGGAGTGATATATCACTGCAAAAGTTGGAAGTGCGTGCAGGCCGCATTACAGGCCGCGTTTACCGTTTTGCCGAAGACACAGGTGAAGCCGACGGCAATTATCTGGAAGTTTTCCTGCGTTCATTATATGAGCAGGGCGGAAGCATTCCTCCCTTGATTTTGCTCAGCTCTCCCATCGATAATCAGGAACTGATGGGCGAATACCTCTCTGAACTGCGTGGCGGCAAAGTCAGCTTGCATGTACCGCAACGCGGAGCTAAGAAAGCAACTGTAGATCTGGCAGCCAAGAATGCACAGTGGTCCTTAAAGCGCCACACTCTGATGGGTGGGAAATCGGCGCAGGATCTCGAACTTACACTCAGAACTTTAGCTGAATATACAGGCTGTACAGCCTATCCGCATCGAATTGAAGCCTACGATGTTTCTTCTACGGGTGCGGAAGAAAGAACCGGTGCCATGGTAGTTTTCCGGGACGGCAGACCGGAGAGAAAGTCATACCGCCACTTCACCATCAAGAGCTTTGAAGGCATTGATGATTACCGTGCCATGCGCGAGCTGATTGAACGCAGGCTGCGGCATCTGCAGGACGAGAACGTGGACAGCAGACCTGATATAATCTTCATTGACGGCGGTCTCGGCCATGTTAATGCAGTCAAAGATTTATTGGATGATGCCGGCATAGCTGTGGCCGGTATCGTCAAGGACAGCAGACATCGCACGCGGGGTTTAGTCCTCAGTGATGGCAGAACTATTGAGCTGTCGCAGGCCACAGAGGATGAAGACGCCGATGCCAGAGCGCTTCGCCTTGGGGTATTACGTCTGCTCACCGCTTTGCAGGATGAGGCGCACCGTTTTGCCAACCGTTTACGCAATCAGCAAGAGAACAAGCGACGCCTGCAATACCAGATTGAGAGCATTCCCGGAGTAGGTCCCGCCCGACGTAAGCTTTTACTCAAGGAATTCGGTTCCATCAAGAAGCTTTCTCAGACCAGCCTCGAAGAGCTGAAAGAGTTAAAGGGTTTACCTGAAGAAGTAGCTGAAGCAGTATATCTGCATTACCACCGTGAGGAAATCTGAAGTGAAATTATTTGCCATATCTGATCTTCATCTGGCCCATGCTGTGGATAAACCGATGACGGTTTTCGGTGACAAATGGAACAACCACACTCAGCTGGTGCAAGAGGCTTGGCGGGAGATTGTGACCGACGCAGATGTGGTTATTCTGGGAGGAGATATATCCTGGGCCAAAAATCTTGAAGGGGCTTTGCCTGATCTGCAATACATTGAAAGCCTGCCGGGTCAGAAGGTTTTGCTGCGCGGTAATCACGATTACTGGTGGACCAGTTTGAAGAAAATGCAAGAGTTCTGCGAGCGCGAGGAGCTGCAAACGCTACATTTTCTGCGTAACAATGCACTTTGTTTCGGATCATTCCTCATCGGAGGCACACGCGGCTGGTTGTTGCCGGGTGACGATGAGTTTACATCTCAGGATCAAAAAATATTCGAAAGAGAGCTGATCCGAATGCAGCTTTCTCTTGATGACATGAAGCGACTCGAAAATACAAATAGAAATACGGCTCTAACGCCGGTTTTTGCAATGCATTATCCACCCATCTCGGCTAACGGCGGAAGCACAGCCATGTCAGAACTGCTGACCGCGGCCAAAATTCCGCTTTGCATTTTCGGACACATACATCATTATTTGCCCTTTTATTTGAGTTCGCCGGAACTTGATACAGTGCGTTACGTTTTAACTTCTGCGGATCAGCTAAACTTTAAGCCCGTTTTACTCGGAGAAAATGGCAGACTCCGTGATTTTAACAATAAAGAAGCCGCTAATTCAGGCAGGGAAGGACAGTAAATGTTAAAAAGTATGACCGGCTATGGATCCGGTTCCGCTGAAAATACTAATCTCTCGGTGACAATTGAAGCAAAATCCGTAAATCACCGCTTTCTCGATGTGTCAGTGCGCATGCCGCGAAGCTTTCTGCGTTATGAAAACACTTTACGTACTTTGGTACAGGAACGGATCAAGCGTGGCAAAGTTGATGTTTTTGTCAGTCTGGATCAGCTTGAATCCAGCGGCCGGAAAGTTAAGCTTGATCACGGACTGGCGAAATCATATTTTGAAGCTCTGCTGGAACTTGCAGACCTGACATCTACTAAAGATTTTGAAGCTATCAGTGTCCTTAGCAGATTCAACGATATCTTCATAGATGTGGATGATCCTCTGGAAGAAGAAAGTATACGGGATGTTTTAGTCAGGGCCATGGAAACTGCTCTATCGGATCTGGATGACGCGCGGCAGCTGGAAGGAAGCAGGCTGACCCGCAATCTCCTGGAGAAGACGGACGCTCTCGAAGAAGAGCTGAACAAAATCAAAGAGCTCTCCCCGCGTGTGGTTGAACAGTATCGTGAGCGCCTCCTGGCCCGAGCCGAAGAACTTTTGGCTGAAGATCGCCAGGAATGGTATGATGATCAGCGGCTCTTCGCTGAAACAGCGATTTTCGCAGATAAGGCCGCTATTGATGAAGAGCTGACTCGACTGAGAAGCCACTTGCTTTCTCTGCGGGAAATATTGCAGGGAGATGGGCCTAGTGGCCGTCAGTTGGATTTTCTGATTCAGGAATTAAATCGTGAGATTAATACTATAGGTTCCAAGGCAAATGACTTTGAGATATCGCAATTGGTTGTGTCGATGAAGAGCATTCTGGAACAGATTCGCGAACAAGTTCAGAACCTGGAATAATCCGTTACTTAGTTTTTCGAAAACTCTAGATACAGAGGAGGAGTCAAGTTTGGAATTCAGAATGTTGCCCATAGGGCATGGACACCTTGTGTCAGAAGCCAGGCTGATAGCCATAGTCACTCCGGATTCAGCTCCGATCAAACGTTTGATTCAGGATGCCCGCGATCGCAGAACTTTGATCGACGCCACAGCCGGCCGCAAAACTCAATCAGTGTTGATTATGGATAGTGACCACATCGTGCTTTCTTCGCTGGCGCCTTCATCTTTGCAGGTGCTTCGCGCTGACACTTCAGCAGCAGAGTATGATACGGAGGAATTGCCAAATGAGTGATCAAATCAAAATCGTGCAGAAGGAAGGTATTACCCTTGTTGTATCCGGTCCATCCGGAGTTGGCAAGAATTCTGTTATTACCGCGCTGCGTGAACGTTACAATGACATCCGTCATTCGGTGTCGGTAACAACGCGGGCTCCGAGAGCAGGTGAGATTGATGGCGTCCACTATTATTTCCGCACTAAAGATGAGTTCGAACGTTTGATTGCGGAAGGAGAGATTCTGGAGTACGACATCTACTGCGATGAGTATTACGGGACTCCGAAATCACCTCTGGAACGGATGCGTGATGAGGGCATCAATGTCCTGCTTGATCTGACTGTCACCGGAGCTCTCAGCTTAAAGAACAGTTACCCCAACGCTGTCCTGGTCTTTCTGATCCCTCCTTCCGAAGCAGCTCTCAAGGAACGACTTTTCCATCGCGCTACTGAGAGTGAAGAGGTCATCCAGACTCGAATGGAAGAAGCCTGGGAAGAGATGAATTCAGCCTTTGAATTTGATTATCTGGTGATGAATGATGATCTGCTGCAGGCCGTTCGTGATATTGAAGCCATTTACTGGGCTGAAAAGCACCGCACATCAAGGCTCTTCATTGACGGAACGCAGTGAAAAAGATATAATGTTCTAGGTATGCAATTAAATGAATATTTCAATTTTTATATTGTTTTATAAGAGATAAGGAGCAAAAATGCTAACAAAACCACCTCTGGAGCAATTACTTCCAAGAGCAGAAAATAGATATGTCCTGGCTATGTTCGCTGCGCGAAGGGCGCGTCAGCTGACAGAAGGTGCCAGACCTTTGGTTGAATCCAAAACGCCGAGTCAGGTTTCTCTGGCATGTGAAGAAATCGGCGCCGGAGCAGTTGTCTACCGTCAGGGCAAACATGAATTTTCTATCCCGGAACGTCCGGAAATCATTGCTCAGCGTGAAGCCAGCCGACGTGAAGCCGAAGCCAAGCGAGCTGAGGATCTGCTGGAAGAACAACGCCGCCCATCAGCCAGACGACAGGCCAGAGAAGGCTCTACTTTTGAAAAAGAGGGCATCAGTGCTCAGGAAGCTTCTTTGATTGCTGAACAGTTAGTGCAATTCGTTACTGAGCAGGAATCTCAGGAAGAAGGTCAGGTATCAGCAGAAATAGATTTCACATCTTTCTCCAGGAGCTTGAATGCGCAAGATCAAGCTGATGCTGACGAGAATGAAGAGGACGAAGAGTAAGATGTTTCCTAGAGAAAAATCTATGGCGACAATCGTCGCTCTGGCATCCAATCGCGGTTTTATTTATCCGGGTTCAGAACTCTATGGCGGGCTTGCCAACTCATGGGACTATGGTCCCTATGGGGTTGTTTTGAAACGCTGTGTTAAAGCTGCCTGGTGGAAACGCTTTGTTGAAACTTCTCCTTATAACGTCGGACTGGACGCTGCTATTTTGATGAATCCACAAGTATGGATCGCTTCCGGTCACGTTGACAGCTTTTCTGACCCTTTGATCGACTGCCGTGCTTGTCATTCACGACATCGGGCTGATCAGATTATCGATGACTGGAACGAAGCCAATGAAATCGAAGGTTCAGTCGAAGGCTGGAGTAACGAAGAACTGCAGAATTACATCCGTGAAAAAGGCATCAGCTGTCCCGTTTGTGAAGCTCAGGACTTTACCGACATCCGCCACTTCAATTTAATGTTCAAAACTAAACAGGGAGTTACCGAGGACAGTCAGTCCGATATATATCTGCGCCCGGAAACTGCCCAGGGTATTTTCGTTAATTTTAAGAACGTACAGCGTACTTCACGCCGGAAAATACCGTTTGGCATAGCCCAGATAGGTAAGGCTTTCCGCAATGAGATAACTCCCGGCAATTTTATTTTCCGCACCAGGGAATTTGAACAGATGGAACTGGAATTTTTCTGCGAACCCGGCACCGACGACGACTGGTTTGACTACTGGCGGGACTTTTCTTTCCGCTGGCTGCTTGACCTGGGGCTGACTAGGGATAATTTGCGCTGGCGTGATCATAGCGCGGAGGAATTATCCTTTTATTCCAAGGCGACCAGCGATGTGGAATACATATACCCCTTTGGCTGGGGTGAGCTCTGGGGCGTAGCTAACCGCACAGACTATGACTTGTCACGCCATATGGAATTTGCGAAAGAGGATTTACGTTATTTTGATCCTTTCACTAACGAAAAATATATTCCCTATGTTATAGAACCTTCTCTGGGCGTGGATCGCTTATTTCTGGCATTGCTTTGCGACGCTTATGATGTCGAAACTCTGGAAAATGGCGAAGAGCGTACAGTGCTTCGTTTTGCTCCCGCACTGGCGCCGGTTAATGTTGCTGTGCTGCCTTTGTCAAACAAACTGCAGGCGGAAGCCGAAAAAGTCTATCAGATGTTGCTGCCTCATTTTCGCTGTGAATTTGATGAGCGCCAGAGCATAGGAAAGCGCTATCGCCGACAGGATGAGATCGGCACCCCTTACTGTGTAACTTTTGACTTCGATTCACTCGAAGACAATCAAGTGACTATACGTGAACGCGACTCAATGGAACAACTGCGTTTGCCCATAAACGAGCTTGTTGGTTATTTTGCCGGCAAGTTCGATTTACCGTAATAAATTTTTAGGAGGAACAAATGACAAAATACGTCTACATGTTTTCAGAGGGAAACGCAAATATGCGTGAATTGCTTGGCGGCAAAGGCGCCAACCTGGCAGAAATGACCGGGATGGGTCTGCCGGTGCCACAAGGCTTTACCATTACTACTGAAGCCTGCAATCGCTACTATGATGAGGGCGGAGTAATTTCTGAAGAAATTATACAAGAAATTGTTGACGCAATGAAAGAAGAAGAAGAGCGCACAGGTAAAGTTTTCGGAGATCCCGAGAAACCTCTATTGGTGTCCGTTCGCTCAGGTTCCCGTGCCTCCATGCCGGGAATGATGGACACGGTTCTTAACCTTGGCCTTAATGATGAAGTAGTGGAAGGTTTGGCAAAACTTACAGAAAATGAGCGTTTCGCTTATGACAGCTATCGCAGATTTATTATGATGTTTGCCGATGTGGTCATGGAAGTCCACAAAGATCTGTTTGAAGAAGAATTAGATCGGATTAAAGCTGAAAAGGGGGTCAAACTTGACCTCGAACTGACTGCTGACGACATGAAGACAGTCGTTAAGAACTTCAAAGCTATTTATGAACGTGAAAAGGGCGAAGCCTTCCCGCAAGACCCCATGGCCCAGTTGATGGAATCCATTACAGCCGTTTTCCGTTCCTGGAACAATCCCCGCGCACTCTTTTATCGCCAGATGAACAATATCCCCTCGAAATGGGGCACAGCCGTTAACGTACAGGAAATGGTTTACGGCAATATGGGTGAAACCTCAGGTACAGGTGTTGCCTTCACGCGCGACCCGGCTACCGGTGAAAACGTTCTTTATGGCGAATATCTGATCAATGCTCAGGGCGAAGACGTAGTGGCCGGTGTTCGCACACCGGAACCAATTTCTCACCTGCAGGATCAATTCCCTGATATCTACGACGAGTTCAAAAAATATGCTGATGAATTGGAACTCCATTACGGGGACATGCAGGATCTCGAGTTTACAATCGAAAACGGGAAACTCTTCATTTTGCAGACCAGAAGCGGTAAGCGAACAGCCTCCGCCGCTCTGAAGATCGCAGTTGATATGGTCGCCGAGGGAATTCTCTCTCGCGAGGAAGCAATTTTGCATATCGATCCCAGCCAGCTTGATGCTCTCATGCACCCGATGTTTGAAGAGAAAGCCCTGGCGGCAGCTGATCAGATTGCTAAGGGATTACCAGCTTCGCCCGGCGCAGCTACCGGTAAAATCGTGTTCTCCGCTGACCAGGCTTTTGAAATGGCCAAAGAAGGCGAAAAAGTTATTCTTGTGCGTGACGAAACTTCCGCAGAAGATATTCACGGCATGAGTGCAGCTGAAGGTATTTTGACAGCCCGTGGCGGCATGACCAGCCACGCAGCTGTGGTTGCACGCGGCATGGGCAAATGCTGTGTAGCCGGAAGTTCCGATATCAGCATCAACTATGCTCAAGGCACCATGAAAGCTGATGGCAGAACCTTCCACGCCGGAGATTGGATTTCTCTGGATGGTTCTACCGGCACCGTTTATGCAGGACAAATCGCCACTAAAGACGCTGAACAGAGCGATGACTTTGTCACAGTAATGGAGTGGGCTGACGAATTCCGTGAGATGGACGTCCGCGCCAATGCCGATTCAGGCCATGATGCTCAGGTTGCACTTGGACTCGGAGCACAGGGTATCGGATTGACACGTACAGAGCACATGTTTTTTGATCCTGAAAGAATCTTCAGTTTCCGCAGGATGATTGTGGCTAAAGATGAAGAAACACGCCGCGAGGCTCTGGCTGCGATTTTGCCTGATCAGAAGCAGGACTTCCTTGAGATTTTCCGCGTTATGGATGGAAAACCGGTCGTTATCCGTCTCCTGGATCCGCCGTTGCATGAATTCCTGCCGCAGGAAGAGTCTGAAGTGCGTCAACTGGCCAAAAGTTTAGACATGGACCTCGAGGAACTCAAGTCCATCATTGCCGGTCTGAGCGAACTCAATCCGATGCTGGGTCACCGTGGTTGCCGTCTGGCAATCAGTTTCCCCGAGATTGCTGAAATGCAGACTAAAGCCATCATTGGCGCTGCAATTGAAGCGACCAAAGAAGGCGTACATGTGATTCCGGAAATAATGGTACCGCTGGTCTCCGACGTCAAAGAATTAGAATATCTGAACGGTGTTATCAAACCGGTCGCTGACAAAATGATTGCAGAAAGCGGAGTACAGTTGGCCTACATGGTAGGCACCATGCTGGAGATTCCGCGCGCAGCGATGACCTCAGACGAGATCGCACCTCATGCCGATTTCTTCAGTTTCGGCACTAACGACCTGACACAGATGGGTTATGGTCTGTCACGCGATGACGCCGGCCCCATCCTGGATACATATTATGAAAAGGGCATTTTCGAAGCAGACCCGACAGCTCATATTGACCGCGCAGGTATTGGCAGACTGATGCGTATTGCCTGTGAAGACGGCCGCAAGGCTCGTCCTGATCTGGAGCTGGGTATCTGCGGTGAACACGGCGGCGATCCTTATTCCGTCGAATACTGTCAGATGTTGAAGCTTGACTATGTTTCCTGCTCACCCTACCGTGTGCCGATCGCACGTTTGGCCGCCGCACAGGCTGCCCTGCGTTATCCGCGCAACAAAAAATAAATAGTACTGCAAGAACTGTAGATAGTTCCTCCATGCTTTCGTGTGGGGGAACTATTTTTTTTGGGTGTATACGAGTATCATAAGACGATGGAAAATGAACTGACAAGAAAAAATAACAGAATATTGGAGATTGATTTCCTGCGCGGTATGGCAGTCTTCCTGATGATGCTGCACCACCTTATTTTTGATTTGCGCTATATTGTGGGACTTGATGTTTTTGCCTTTCAGGAAACTGTGTGGTTTCAGGACTATGTGCGGCCCCCGGTAATTTCGGTTTTCATCATTGTATCGGGCATAAGCAGCAGCTTTTCGCGCAATAATCTGAAGCGGGGTATACGTCTCCTCATCGCTTCGCTTATTTTAACCGGTGGCAGTCTGCTGGTGCGCTACTTCAGTCAGCTTGATCTGGGCGTCATTATCTTCAACGTTTTCCATGTACTGGCACTGTCGATTGTTTTTTACTCCCTGCTGGAAAAACTCTATCAGCGCCGGGAAGAAGACGCAGGTCGCAGATTCAAGTTCTTCCTTTTTCTGATTATTCTGGGATCTTTACTGATTTTTCTGCCGGAGCTTCTGCGACAGCGGTTCGGACTGAATTCGATATTACTTAATATTATATTCTTTGCGCGCTACCCTGAAGGTGTGAGCCTATTAGATAATATGTCGCTTTTCCCCTGGCTAGGATTCTTTCTTCTCGGAGCCGCCTTCGGTCTGTCGCTATACCGGGAGCGCAAGAGTCTTCTTCCGGACCCGGGTCCTAAGCTGGGAAAAGTGCTGGCTCCTTTTACTTTTATGGGGCGTAACGCGCTTTGGGTCTATCTTTTGCATCAGCCAATCATGCTGGCGATACTCTGGCTGCTGAGCCAGGTTGGCCTTATACCAAGATTCTAATACGGTGGACCTTTGGACTTTGGTGTAAAATAGGCCGGTGAGTCAAGAAGAGATGCAAACAAATCATAAAGCACAGATAATTTTAGTCAATCACCAGGAAACCGCAGCGGTGGGGGATGCCGTGCGTCAATTTTTCGGTAATATTCAGCCGGATGGACTAAGCTTCAAGCTGCCTTCGGATGAAACCTTTACGATTAGATGCAGCAGCTCAGTGGAATTGCCGCCTGATTTGATCCGCAGGCTCATGCGCGGCGAATTGTCAGATGCGGAAAGAGTCCTCTTGCCGGAGAAGTTTGAGCTGAACATAGAACTGAAAAACGCCGGCGGCAAACGAGTCTGGCGTGAAAACAGCGTACCTGAGGACCTCAGGCGAAATATACGCCGTCTGATACACATAGCTTTGTCAGAACAGACAGGGTATAAGTTTCCCTGGGGAACGCTGAGCGGCGTGAGACCGACGCAGGTTGCGTCAGAGCTCCTGGAGAAAAAACGTCGTCTGTGGGATCCCGAAACAAACAAGACTCCAATTTATTCAAGCGAAGATAAAGCGGCAGCATTTGAAGAACTGGAAGTCTACTGGAAAGTGAGCCAGCCGAAAACGCGTCTCGCTCTGGAAACCGCTGAGGCTGAGCGAAAACTCTTGGACACGATTGATCTTGCTGCCGGAGATTACATAGTATATGTGGGGCTTCCTTTCTGCCCGACGCGCTGTGATTATTGCAGCTTTATCACAGAGGCGGCAACGTCTCAGGAAAACCTTCTGGATGACTACGTGACTGCGGTAATTGTTGAATCAGAAGGCGTCTTTCAGCGGATAAAGCGACCGCCCCGAGCTGTTTATTTTGGGGGCGGCACCCCCACCAGTCTGGATGAAAAATTATTCGATCGTTATATCAGCTCCGTGCTGGCTGCGATTCCGCAGGGAACAGACATCGAGTACACAATGGAAGCCGGACGTCCCGACACTATAACTGAGACTAAACTCGAATCTATCCGGGAGGCAGGCTTCAATAAAATCTGCATCAATCCTCAGTCGATGATTGATACTACTCTAGCAGCTGTCGGTCGTTGCCACAGCGTGGCTGATACGGTCACAGCGATTGAATTAGCGCGGCAAGCCGGATTTGATGACATTAATATGGACCTGATCGCCGGTCTGCCCGGCGACAGAAAAGACGGCTTCCTTTATTCTTTGAACAGAGTTCTTGAACTCGAGCCTGAATCCATCACCCTGCATACACTATCTGTCAAACGAGGGGCATTTCTGGATGAGGAGGGCAAAGCGGGCGATCCTTACCTGCCACAGGCCTGGCTGATCCGCCAGGTGGAAGAAGCACAGCAGCAGTTGCGGGCAGCCGCCTATAAACCCTACTACTTATACAAACAGAAGACCGCCCGCTCCGGTCTGGAAAATACTGCATTTTCTAGAAACCAGGGCTCACTTTATAATGTTGCTATGATGAGCGACGAGGTTCCAGTGATTGGGCTCGGCAGCGGAGCGACCTCCAAGGTGATAAGCGGGGGTACTGCAGAACGCTTATATAATCCCAAAGATCTGAAAACGTATATTGAACGCGTTGAGTCCATCATCGAAAAGAAACGCAGTTTTTTCCAAAATCAACCATTTGCTTAGTAGCTAAGCTTGAAATTCAACTGCTTATTGTCTAAATCTTTTTGACTAAGCGTTTCGTTGATTGACCCTGTCATCAAAGTGATGCTAAGCTGATATCGCGATTTTTCACATGAGGATGACGGGGAGGGGGGCGCGCAATTGAAGCAGAATGAAGATGCCTTGTTAAAGGTCCGGTCTACGCGCGATCTGCTTTTGCTGAGACCGTTTCGCTTTCTGATCTATATAATCGCCTGTTTCTTTCCTATCTTGAGTCAGGTAACGATGGCCTATGCTATTTCCAACGTTTTGGGCCTTTTGCAATTTTCGGCTGCAGAAGATTGGCGACGTGCTCTTATCTGGGCAGTTGCTTATGCTCTGGGCGCGCCCCTTCTGCAAATGGCGTCACGCTTCATGCGCATTGGCTATATGCGGGATACACTGCTGGATTTGCGCAAGCTGACATTTCGCAAAATAATCTCACTTCCGTATCAGACCTTCAGCAGGAAATCTCGCGACAGCTACGTTTCCAAGCTGACAAACGACATAAATCTTTTTGAAAAAGATTTTTTTCTTTCACTTTTGAACGTGATTTTTGCTGTCGGCGCAGCCAGTGTGTCTTTGCTCCTGATCCTGCTGCAGGACATAATTTTGGGTCTGATTATTGCAGCCCTGGCGGGTATTTTGCTGCTGCTTTCACGCATTTTCAGAAAACCTCTGATTCAGGCCAAAGAAAGGATCTTGTCAGAGAATGAGATCTTTTCACTAAAGATGGGAAATCTCTTTTCCGGTCTGGAAATAATTAGGCTTAATAACGTGGAAGAGCGTTTTGCTCATAGCACTGAGCTTCAATTTGAAGAGCTTGAGGCAGCTAAAAATAAAGGACGCCTGATTGAACGATTTCAGGAAATGGTTCTGGAAAAAACGAGCATCCTCATCGGACTGGCTTCTTTGATTTACGTAACCGTCATGATGGTGCAGGGACAATTCACCCTGGCCAAAGCCATGCTTCTGAT
>JAQWBU010000163.1 GCA_028706195.1 Eubacteriales bacterium | reverse complement strand
TTCGCAGTCATATAATTGCTCCTTCTCTCTCTTTTTAAATCGTAGCATAAAGATGGACATCCTTCTTACTTTATAGAAAGATTGTTATGCTATACTCTATACGACTATAGTCCTTAGGACTATAGAGAAAAAGAGACGGATGTGAACAAGGGGGATATTGAAATGAGCGATAAATACTCCAGACTATGTCAGAAAAACTTTCAAAAGATGCAAGGTTTCATGGAGGTATGTCTCCTGCTTTTGTTATATAAGGAATCCGGGCATGGCTACGGCTTGATTGAGGGCCTGAGCTACTTCGGTTTCACAGAGGAAAACCTGAACCTCAGTACTCTCTATAAAACCCTGCGGAGAATGGAAAACGACGGTCTCGTCAGATCGCTCTGGGAAATGGGCGATCAGGGTCCAAAGAAGAGAGTTTATGACATTACAGACCTCGGAAGGCAGGAGCTGGAGGACTGGGTTGATTTTCTCAGGCTGAGAGTTGAGAGAATTGGCAAGGTAATTGATAGATATGAAAAGATCACACTGTGAATAGAGTGACTTTTTGAGAATAATGAAATATTGATGATAAAGGAGAGTTTGACGAATGAGTACACTGAATATTGTCACCTATTCGATAGTGGGACTTCTATTATTGCTGTCGTTTTTCAAGAGTAAGGAGAAAACCAAGAAGGCGCTCAAGGTGGCCTGGAAGTCGTTCAAGGGCATGGCGCCGGGTCTTTTTCTTCTGGTAGGTTTTGTTGGGATAACGCTGGGATTTATTACCACTGATATGATCTCAAGGGTTCTTGGTGAAAGCGCCGGAATATGGGGAACTCTCTTAGCCGCAGCAATAGGCGGGACTGTGCTGATGCCGGCCTTCATCGCGTTTCCACTTGGCGGCACATTGCTGAAGGCAGGCTCCACTGTGCAAACTGTGACTGCATTTGTTTCAGCAACAGTCATGGTGGGAGTAGCCACTCTTCCGGTTGAAAGTAAAGCGTTTGGCAAGAAGTTCGCTATCGTGCGCAACTCGTTAAGCTTTCTGCTGGCATTACTGTTAGCGTCTTTAATGGGGGTAATCTTATGAAGCTAATTAAAAAATATAAGTGGCAGATTCTGGTCGTATTGATTCTTATCCTGATGGCTATTTTCGTCCCGGAGAATGTAGCGACATCTTTTGACACAATCCTGGGGTTTGCTAAAGAAATGCTGATAGTTCTGCCGCCGATATTTATAGTGGTCGGCTTATTGGAAGCGTGGATATCCCAGGAGAATATCGAAAAGTGGCTGGGTCAGGAATCAGGGCTGAAGGGCATGCTTATTGCCATGGCTTTGGGAACTTTGCCGGCCGGGCCGCTTTATGCGGCATTTCCGGTGGGAACTTCATTGCTCAGCAAAGGCGCCAGTTATAGAAATATTATAGTTTTCCTCAGCTCCTGGGCAGCACTGAAAATTCCGCATATAATGATGGAATTCGGTGCTCTGGGGCCGAAATTTGCTGTAACGCGACTGCTCCTGACAGCTGTTCTGATAATACCAATGGCATTGTTAATGGAGTTCATTCTTCTCCGCACAAAGCCGGATAAGCCTGAACTCGCGACGTAGCTGAGCAGACGAAGCTTTGTCTCAACAGAAAAGCCCCGCTCTGACTGGCGGGGCTTTTCTGTGTCGGTGATCCGGAAAACTCTTACTGACGGATCTCGGCACCTGTTGCCTTGTGCAACGCCTTGGTGATAGCTTTTATCTTCATCTCGATGTCTTCAGAGGTCAGAGTCTTTTCGTCGGAACCCATCCAGAAGCGAAGCATGACAGATTTTTTGTCTTCAGGGACCTGCTCGCCGCGATATTCTTCCATGAATGAGACACGTTTTACTCCGGCCTGCTTCAGGACAATCTCTTGCAAAGACTTCCAGGTCACAGTTTCGTCCATCAGCAAAGAAAGGTCTTCTTCAACTAAAGGATAGTGGGGCAGGGGCTCGAAAGTGTTAGATCTTGAAGTGAAAGCATTAAGTCTTTCGACATTGATTTCAAACAGTGCCACCAGAGAACGTTTAATATCAACATCGGACATGGTTTTAAGTGATACCAGTCCCAGACTGCCGATTACATTTACTTGTTTATCCAGAATTTCAAGCCAGCCGCTGCGGTCAGCCCAGGCCGGCCTCTCTGCAGAATTTTCCGAGTCGACACCGCGCAGGCTGAGATTCTCCATATGACAGTATCGCGACAGCGTTTCGATTACGCCTCTGGCCTGCCTCAGCAGTTCGAAGGGTTCCGAGGAATCAGGTGCCACTAAAGCGCCTCCAAGAGAACGTTCCTGCAGCGGCAGAAGCTCCGGCGAGCCTTCTGCCTGGACTGCTGCGGGCTGGAACACCTCCGTCAGTTCAAAGATCCTGAAAGAGTCTCTGTAACGCAGATTCCTCTGTACTGCTTCCAGAAGACCCGGGATGAGAGAAGAGCGCAGATGACTCTGAGTTGGCGCCGGCGGCGCTGACAGCTGCAGGTGATCTTCAGGTTTTAAGCCTGAGGCTTTAATATATTCGTCATCGATCCATGGATAGGTGAATATCTCACGGAAGCCGCAGCGGTGTGCAAGATATTCCCTTAAGGAACGGTCCAGTTTAATATTGGGCTGATTCACAGGTTTTTCAAGTCTCACAGTGGGCGCGACAAAGTCAAAGTTTTCGTAGCCGATCATGCGGGCTACCTCTTCCAGTATGTCGTGACTCAGGGAGACATCACCGGTGGAACGCCAGGAAGGAACGCTGACTACGATGTTTTCTTCGTCCGACTGCTCCAGTTCGAAACCGAGCGGGGACAGAAGTCTTTCAATTTCGTCGGATTCGATTTTGCGTCCGAGGCCGCGCTCCAGAAAGTCTCGATTGACTTGGATCGTGGCTGTCTCCGTTTTTACAGGATATGTGTCCTGATAAGCTACCAGTTTCGCGTTCGGCATGAGTTCGCGGATCAGTTTGTCCGACAGAGC
>JAQWBU010000042.1 GCA_028706195.1 Eubacteriales bacterium | reverse complement strand
CGATGGTAGAACCGCCGCCTACAGCAAGAATGAAATCCACGCCTTCTTTCTTACAAAGTTCAATGCCTTCGTATGCGAGACTCATGCGCGGATTAGGCACAACCCCGCCCAGTTCCAGAAAATCAATTTCTGCATTTTTTAAGGATTCTTTAACGCGATCAAGTAAGCCCGACCGAATAGCGCTCTGACCTCCGTAGTGCAGCAAGACCTTAGTCACACCAGCTTTGCTGACAAGCGAACCTGCTTCTTTTTCGGTATCCTTGCCGAAAACGACTTTAGTTGGCGTGTAGTAAGTGAAATTTCTCATAAAGGCACCTTCCCATTTTCTAATTAAATAAGTTACTGAAAAATACTATCCTGAAACTAAATCTAAAATTTCTTCTGCCTGTTCAATAATGTAGTCAGCCCCCGCTTCCAAAAGTTCTTCTCTGGAACGAAAACCCCAGGCAACACCACAGGCAGTCATTTCGGCATTTTTAGCCGTCATCATGTCCACATTGCTGTCGCCGACAAAGAGTATTTCACTATTTTCAAGCCGGAAATACTCAGCTATTGCAGTTGCAGATGCGGGATCTGGTTTCAGTGGATATTTTGCCCCGGCTCCGACAACACAATCGAAAATACCAGGGAAAATGTTCTCAACCAGCTCCTCCGAATATGTCTGCGCTTTATTTGAAAGCACGGCCAGTTTGATATTTCTGGCAGCTAAATTCTGAAGCAGTTCCGGAATACCGGGATAGGGTGTCAGCTCATAATAAAGGTTTTGATCGTAGGTATCGTGGTACTGCTCAAGAGCCTCACTGTGCTGGGCTTCTCTGACAGCTTCCGGCAGCATCTGCCACACCAGATGGGAAATGCCCCTGCCGACCATCTGCCGGTAGGCATCCTGCTCATGCGTCGGGTGGCCCAAATCCATGAGGACAGTGTTGCATGAGTGGGCCAGACTGGGCAGGGTGTCCAGGAGTGTGCCGTCAAGATCGAATATTACCGCTTTAAACATATATCTTCCTATCTCTTATTTTCTATAACTAATGATAAATGACTTGAAGCCGGAAGAGCAAATAATTAATTTCATCACAAAAAAAAGACCGGTATTTGACCGGTCCTTTTCACGATATTTATAAAAACGAATTATAACTACTTGATGATCGTGAACAATTTGCCTATAACCGGCAAAGGTTTGGCTTTACCCTGCAGAGCATTCACAATGCCCAGAATTGCCAAAGCTGCAATTGCTACATAAAAAACAGTATAGAGAATGGAACTGAGGAAGAGCATGCGCCAGCTGATCGCAAAGAAAACTGCTGAAAGTATTGCGACTACTATGCCACCTGCTATTGATGTAAGCAGGAGCAATAGTCCCTGATTAGCGTGGAATTTACCATATCTGGTTACCGGTGTGACTACCAAAGGCAGGAAAAAGAGAATGCCCAGGTATGCCAGAGCGGAAACAACTTTGCTTTGCTCGATTTCTTCCGCCGAGTAAGTTACAGCCTCAACGGGCCTCTGTTGCTGTTGCTGGTAGGGATCATAGTTCGTCATATTAACACCTCATTTTTTGGTGAATTAACATCAGCGCAATGTGTTAGCGGGAAAATATTCCATTTTCACACATTATTCCGACGTTGGCTTAAGAATATACCTTAACACTTCTAATTTCAACAGTATTAGCGATAAATATCAAGATATGTTTATTATGTTACAGGTAGGAAAATAGGGCTTTTGAAGTCAAAACTGATCGCAACCTTAAAATACAGTCTTTATTCTGCAAAAGTATATAATAATATCCGCTATGGAAAACAGAACGAAAATTTAATATTGTGAAGCTAATATCACATGGAGGTATAAATGATTACTTACAAGTACGTACACACGAATTTTAATGTTTTAGATCTGGAAAAATCTCTGACCTTTTATAAAGAGGCTTTGGGGCTTAAGGAAGCTCGTCGCATTGAACCTGAGGACGGTTCTTTCATCATTGTCTATCTGAAAGATGACGGAGGGCAGGGCCAGTTGGAACTTACCTGGTTGAGAGACCGCGAAGAACCTTATGATCTCGGCGATGAGGAATTCCACATCTGTTATGCCACCGACGACTATGAAGCCAGCCTCAAACACCATCAGGAAATGGGTGTAGTTGAGTTCATCAACGAGGAAATGGGCATTTATTTCATCCTGGATCCTGACGGTTACTGGGTGGAGATTGTTCCGCAAAGAGCTTAAGTCATAGATAAACGTGAATCAGGAAGCCGTCAGCGAGATTGAACTATGTTAGAATGATCTCGCACCGTTGTGCAGCCTATTTTATCAATCTTTCCTTTAGGAGGCCTCACTTGGAAAAACTGAAGCTTTACGGTTTTAATAACCTCACCAAAACACTCAGCTTTAATATTTATGATGTTTGTTATACGAGCAGTGAACGCGAACAACGCGAGTACATTGAATACATTGACGAGCAGTACAATTCAGAACGTTTGACAGGCATTCTCTGTCAGGTAACGGAGCGGATCGGAGCTCACATTTTGAATATTTCAAAACAGGATTATGAGCCTCAGGGTGCGTCAGTTAATTTCCTGATTGCTGACCAGACTCTGAGTAACACGGAGATCGACAGTACCAATAACCTGGGCATTGATCCGGCGACAGGGGAGACGATTCATGCCCACCTGGATAAAAGCCATGTCACTGTCCACACTTTCCCTGAATCACACCCTAACGCATCGATTTCGACCTTCCGCGTTGATATTGACGTGCAGACCTGTGGTACTGTCTCACCCTTGTCCACCTTAGATTATCTGATCTCCAGCTTTGACTCCGACATCATCACTATCGACTATCGGGTCAGAGGTTTCACGCGGGATACCGCAGGCAAAAAGCACTTTATGGATCATCCGATTACTTCGATTCAGGATTATATCGACGACAGCACCCTGGATACTTATGATGCCGTTGATCTGAATATTTACCAATCCAATCTCTTTCACACCCGCCTGATTTTGAAAGAACTTGAATTACAGAACTATCTCTTCAATATAGATATAAAAGAGCTAAGCTCACGTCAGCGTCTCGAGATCAGAGATGCTTTGCAACGCGAGATGATTGAGATCTTCAGCGGCATGAATGTGTATGAATGAGAAAGAAGTAACCCGCTCCTATAATCTGGATCAGACCAGGGCGCCGCTTCTTCAGGCCTTAAGTGAATATCGCAAAAAGCGCGTGGTCTCCTTTGACGTTCCCGGCCACAAGCAGGGGCGGGGCAACGAAGAACTGACCCGCTTTTTGGGCAAGGACTGTCTTTCTGTTGATGTAAACTCCATGAAAATGCTGGATAATCTGATCCATCCGACCGGTGTGATTCTGGAGGCGGAACAGCTGGCAGCAGACGCTTTCGGCGCGGCCAGATCTTTTTTCATGGTAAATGGCACTACTTCGTCAGTACAGGCCATGATCATGTCCACCTGCCTGCCGGGAGACAAGATCATCATGCCCCGCAATGTTCATCGCAGCGCGGTCAATGCTTTGGTTTTGACGAGAGCCTTGCCTGTTTATGTTGATCCGTCGCTCGATCGGGAACTGGGAATTCCTCTGGGCATGAGTGTGGACGCTGTGCACAGGGCGATTAAGGAGAATCCTGACGCCAAGGCTGTCTTTCTTAATAATCCCACCTATTACGGTGTCTGTCCCAACATTAAGGAGATTGTGCGTTTGGCGCATGAGGCCGGTATGCGAGTATTGGTAGATGAAGCCCATGGCACGCACTTTTACTTCTCTGCTGAGCTGCCCATGTCAGCCATGGAAGCCGGGGCAGATATGGCAGCTGTTTCTTTACATAAGACAGGCGGTTCTTTGACACAAAGTTCATTACTTCTGTTGGGTCCTGAGATGGTGGAAGAGGGCGGCTATGTGCATCAGATCATTAATCTGACGCAAACGACGAGTGCATCTTATCTGCTTTTGTCTTCTCTGGACATTACGCGCCGCAATCTGGCCTTGAGCGGGGAAGAGATATATAAGCGGGTTATTAATTTTGCGAATTACGGACGCTGTGAGATCAATGAGCTCGGCGGCTACTATGCTTTCGGGACAGAGCGCTGTGATGGTGACGCTTTCTATGCCTTTGATTCCTGCAAATTACCGGTGCATACTCGCGCCATGGGGCTTAGCGGATTTGAAGTCTATGACATACTGCGGGATGATTACAATATTCAGGTTGAATTTGGTGACATGGGTAATTTCCTGGCCATAATATCGGTCGGTGACCGGCCGGTCGCCATTGAACGTCTGATTGCTGCATTAGGTGATATTAACACCCGCTTTGCCTCCCTGCCTGAAGGAATGCTGGTGAATGAGTACATCGAACCTGTTTTGGCCATGGCGCCGGCTGAGGCGTTTTATGCAAACTATGAATGCCTGCCTTTAGAAGAATGTGCAGGCAGGATTTCAACGGAATCAATTATGTGCTACCCTCCCGGTATTCCGATTCTGGCTCCCGGTGAACTGGTGACAGATGAAGTTTTGTCGTACATCAAAGAGGCCAAAGAACGGGGCAGCCAAATGACAGGAACCGAGGACCCTTCAGTTGAGAATCTTTGCGTAGTAAAATAAATTTCAAGGAGAAGTCAGATGGAATTGTGGTTTGAAGAACATAATACGGATGATGTACATTTCGCCTTGCGTGTGAAAAAACAGTTATTTTCTCAAAAATCTGATTTTCAGCAAATTGATATTTATGATACCTATGAGTTTGGCCGGGTACTTGTCATGGACGGGGCGATTATGCTCACGGAAAAGGATGAGTTTATTTACCATGAGATGATTGTACATGTGGCGATGGCGGTTCACCCTGAGGTGAAAAAGGTGCTCCTGATTGGCGGCGGTGATGGCGGCGCCTTGCGCGAATTGTGCCGCTATCCGGGTATTGAACAAATCGAGATGGTGGAAATTGATCCTCTGGTTGTTGATGTGGCCAAAGAATATCTTCCTGCGGTGGCCTCCGCCTTTTCGGATGAACGTCTTAATCTTATTTTTGCTGATGGTCTGCGTTATGTGCGTCATCTTAAACGGGAATATGATCTGTTGATTATTGATTCTACCGACCCCTTTGGACCCGGTGAGAGCCTTTTCACCAGAGAGTTTTACGGCAACTGCAGCAAAGGACTGCGTGAGGGCGGTATCCTTATTAATCAGCACGAAAGCCCTTACTATAAAAATGACGCGCAGGAAGCGCATTCGATTTTCTCGAAGACTTCCAAGATATTTTCGACTGCCAGAGTTTACCAGGCTCATATTCCCACTTATCCGTCGGGACACTGGCTCTTCGGCTTCATGTCCAATTGCTGGGATCCGATCAAGGATCATGATCCGGAAAGGTGGGAAGGCTTTGGCCTTAAGACTCGTTACTACAATTCCGATCTGCATAAAGGCGCTTTTTCGCTGCCGACATATGTGCGGGAGCTGCTGACAGAAGGCAGACTTATAGATGACTGAGGAGTCAGGAGATGACAGTTTTTTACCATTTGCCCCCACAGGAGCGACCTGAGCTTTTGCGTTTTTGTGGCTACACAGCCAGTCTGACTGACGCTGATATAGTGGTTTTCGGCGCCCCTTATGATTCGAGCAGTTCATTTCGGCCAGGCTCGCGTTTTGCGCCTGCGGAAATGCGCCGTGATTCCTGGGGTCTGGAAAGCTGGAGTCCGCAGCTGAAACGTGATCTTGAAGACCATAATGTGCATGATGCAGGTGATCTGGAGCTGCCATTCGCTTCAAGCGAAGAAGCTCTGAGAATAGTGCGACAAACCTGTGCTGCAGTTGCACACGCAGGAAAGATACCGCTGATGATTGGCGGCGAGCATACGTTAACCCTGAGCGCAATAGCAGCGCTGCTTGACTTGCATCCGGATTTGCATCTGCTGCACTTCGATGCTCACACAGATTTGCGGACGGATTATCTCGGGGTTGAACTTTCGCATGCTTCAGTGATCAGACGTATTTACGAACTGCTGGGAGAGAAACGGATTCATTCTCTGGGTATTCGTTCAGGACTGGCTGAGGAGTTTACCTTCGCTGAGAAAAATCTGGATTTTCATCCTTTTGACCTTTCGGGAATGGAAGAGGCAGTGCTTAATATCGGATCTGCTCCGGTCTATGTTTCGCTTGATCTGGATGTACTCGATCCATCTGTGATGCCTGGTACGGGGACCGCAGAGCCCGGCGGAGTCAGCTACGAGGACTTAGTGGCGGCCATCTATAAACTTGAAAATCTGAATATTGTGGGATCTGACATGATGGAACTTGCTCCTTCACTCGATCCTTCGGGAGCCTCGACAGCTGTGGCGGTAAAGCTGCTTAGAGAAATGATTCTTGTGCTCTAAGGTCAGGTATCTGCTGAGATGGGCAAAATCTGAACTTGATCCTTCTCTGAACTGAATTCTGACTTAAAGCATAGAATAGATATATAAATAAAAAATAATACATAATAAATAAAACTTAGGAGGTTTTTGATGAGTAGAGCAATGATTATCGGAGCCGGTGGTGTTGCCCGGGTCTGTGCATACAAATGCGTAGAGAACAGTGAAGTTTTCAGCCATCTGATGATTGCCAGCCGTACCAAATCAAAATGTGATCAGCTTAAGTCTGAGCTGGACGGACGCGGCACTGAGATTGAAACAGCTCAGGTGGACGCGGACAATGTTCCGGAACTGGTTGAATTAATCAATCAATATAAACCCGAGATCGTAATCAACCTGGCCTTGCCCTATCAGGATCTGTCGATTATGGATGCCTGCCTGGAAGCAGGTGTGAATTATCTGGATACAGCTAACTACGAACCACTCGATACAGCGAAATTCGAATACAAGTGGCAGTGGGCTTACCGTGATCGCTTCCGCGATGCGGGTCTGACTGCAATTTTGGGTTCAGGCTTTGATCCGGGTGTGACCGGAGTCTATTCCGCTTATGCGCTTAAGCATGAGTTTGATGAGATTCACGAGATTGACATTCTTGACTGTAACGGCGGAGATCACGGTTATCCTTTCGCGACCAATTTCAATCCGGAGATAAATATCCGAGAAGTAACAGCTAAGGGCCGCTATTGGGTAGAAGGAGAGTTTATCGAAACTGAACCCCTGGAAATCAAGCGCAGCTATTATTTCGAGGAAGTTGGCGAACGCGATATGTATCTGCTCTACCATGAGGAATTGGAATCTTTGGCCGAAAACATTACAGGAATCAAAAAGATGCGCTTCTTCATGACTTTCGGCGAGAGCTACCTGACTCACCTCAAATGTTTAGAGAACGTTGGCATGACTTCGATTGAGCCAATCGAATTTGAAGGTCAGCAGATTGTTCCTCTGCAGTTTTTAAAAGCCGTACTACCTGATCCTGCAACTTTAGGACCACGCACAAATGGCAAAACCAATATCGGCTGTATCTTCAAAGGAGTGAAGGATGGCAAGGAGAAGACCTACCGCCTTTACAACATTTCGGACCATCAGGAAGCCTATAAAGAAACCGGCGCCCAGGCAGTATCCTACACAACAGGAGTTCCGGCTATGATTGGTGCCTCTTTGGTTTTGCAGGGACAGTGGCGCAAAGCAGGCGTTTATAATGTTGAAGAACTTGATCCGGATCCATTCATGGCCGGCATGAATAAGTTCGGATTAGAGTACATAGAGGATCGCGATCCGGCTTTAGTTCCTTAAGGAAACTTCAATTGACCCGGAGTAGTATTTGCGGGCCGGGAGAGATTCCTGGCCCGCTTTCATGAAAAATAATTGAAACTCAGGTGGATAGAAGATGAAAACAAACAATGTAGTCACGTATGGACAGGATGACGACATCCTCAATCCACGCAAACTTTTCAAAGAGCTGAATCGACCGGCAGCTGAGGATTTACCTCTTTTTGATGTTCCCACCCCTTATTATTTGATTGATCTGCGTGCTCTGGAGGACAATCTGCGCTTCCTAAATCAGATCATGGAAGTCAGCGGCTGCAAGATCTTGCTGGCCCAGAAAGCGTTTTCCTGTTTTCCTCTCTATCCGCTGATTAGCAAATATCTCAGCGGCACAGCTGCATCAGGTTTGTACGAAGCAAAACTTGGCCGGGAAGAAATGGGTGATGACAGTGAGGTGCATGTATATTCGCCGGCCTTTAAAGACTCGGATTTCGAAAAGTTGCTGGGTCTTGCAGATAAAATTGTTTTTAACAGCTTAAGCCAATGGACGAAGTATCGTGACCTTCTTTTGGAACATAATCTGTCCGGAGAAAGGCAGATCTCTCCCGGTTTGCGTATCAATCCCGGCTACTCGGAAGTGGAGCATGCGATTTACGATCCTGCTGCCGCAAATTCACGTTTGGGCATTTCTGCAGAACAATTTAAAGAAGCAGTGAAAAGTGGACAGCTGGAGGGTATTGAGGGTATTCACTTTCATTCTCTCTGTGAGCAGAACGCCGATGTGCTGGAACGCACACTGGATGCAATTGAAGAGACGTTCGGTGCTTTCCCTGCCGATCTGAAGTGGGTCAATTTGGGTGGCGGGCACCATATCACACGTGCAGATTATGATGTGGAGAGCCTTCTGCACAGCATCAAGCGCGTTCAGGATAAAACCGGCGCTGAAATCTATCTTGAGCCGGGTGAGGCAATCGCGCTTGATACCGGTTTTCTCATCTCGGAGGTGCTGGATCTGGTGAAAAATGTCAGTACGACAGCTATACTTGATACGTCAGCTGCCTGCCACATGCCCGATGTGCTGGAGATGCCATACAAACCACATTGCTTTCTCGTTCAGGAAGTAAGCCGCAGTGGTTCTTCCCGTTGGTATGAGGCGGCAGAACCCGGTAAATTGCCTTACCAGATTAGGCTGGGCGGACCTACTTGCCTGGCAGGCGATATCATCGGTGATTATTCCTTCGAGGTGCCGCCGCTTCCCGGTGACAGAATAGTATTTCTTGATATGGCGATATACACAATGGTGAAAAACAATACTTTCAATGGTATGCCTTTGCCGTCAATTGGAGTGTATCCTGAAGATGAGTCATTCAGGACACTGCGAGTGTTCAACTATGAAGATTTTAAAGGCAGATTAGGCTAAGGAGTTTATTGGCGGATGCGTATTCGAAATGTTGCTTTAACAGAAGGAACCATTTGGAAGAAATTATTAATATTTGCGCTGCCTTTGATGCTGAGCAACTTTTTGCAGCAACTTTACAATACTGCGGACCTTCTGATTGTCGGCAGGTTTGCAGGAACTCATGCTCAGGCCGC
The DNA here is from genome assembly GCA_028706195.1 of Eubacteriales bacterium. Taxonomy (GTDB): domain Bacteria; phylum Bacillota; class Clostridia; order Saccharofermentanales; family DTU023; genus DTU032. The sequence goes on along the minus strand of JAQWBU010000042.1, from coordinate 3,167 downwards.
TGTGGGAGCGACAGGAAATCTTGCCAATATGCTGGTTGGATTTTTCGTCGGATTGTCTACCGGTTGTGCTGTAGTTGTAGCGCAAATGTATGGCGCTGAAGATGAGGATGGACTCTATCGTATGGTTCATTCGGCCATATCGATCGCTCTTTTATCGGGTGTGATTTTGTCCGTTGCCGGCTATTTCTTATCAACGCCTCTTTTACGTCTGATGAATACTCCGGAAGAAATTCTGGCAGACTCCAGCAGCTATTTACGCATATTTTTCGCCGGTGCCATTCCTTCTCTGCTATACAATATGGGAGCAGGGATTCTGCGCTCAGTAGGTGACTCGAAACGACCATTCTATTTCCTTGCCGTCAGTTCAATAACTAACATTATACTGGACTTGCTATTTATTGCAGTGCTTGGCTGGGGTGTACAGGGTGCTGCCTGGGCAACCGTAATTTCTCAGGTTCTCGCTGCTGTACTGGTTTTGGTCAGTCTGACAAGAAGCGAGACCAGCTATCGGCTCTATCTGCGCGACATTGCCTTTCACGGTGAGGTTGGCAAGCGCGCCCTGACAATAGGTGTACCGGCCGGCCTGCAAAGTGTCCTGATATCAGGCTCGAATGTGATAATTCAAACTGCGGTTAACGGCTTTGGAACCGCAGCTGTAGCAGGTTATGCTTCAGCGGGACGTTTGGACGGATTTGTCTGGGTGGCTCTTAACGCAATAGCTTTAGCGATGATGACCTTCATGGGACAGAATATCGGGGCAGGCAAGTTCGAACGAGCGAAACAAGGCCTGAAACAGGCCCTTATTCTGGTAGTCATAGTAGCGGGAAGTCTCTGTGCTGTCTTCCTCCTGTTCTCCAAACCACTAGCATTACTCTTCAACCCGGACCCTGAAGTTACCTACTACACTATGCGTGTAATGTTATTCATCCTTACCTTGTACTGGCTCTTCGGTATCAATGAAGTCATCGGAGGAGCTTTGCGTGGAGTCGGGCGTTCAATGGTGCCGATGCTGGTAACACTGACCTGTATGTCCGCTTTCCGTGTGTTCTGGATTTATGTCATAATGCCACTGAACCCTACATTTGATATGATGCTTTTAGCTTACCCGTTGTCATGGGTACTGACCTTTATCGTGTACTTTATATATATGAAAAAAGTTGACTGGCTGCCAATTCCGAAGGATACGGAGAAAGCCGAAGAGATGGAAAACATAGAGGCAAATGCATAAGAGGAGGAATTAATGGATAATAATAAAAAGGATATTTTTGCTTTAAAGAAAGAATACCGAAAAAGGGGAAAGCAAGTGCGGGCACAACTGTCTGCCGATGAACGAGCTGAAAAATCCCAAGCCATTGAGCGCCGTCTGTTTCAGTGGGAACCCTTCATGATGGCTGAAAACGTAAGTGCTTTTATAAGTTTTCGTGATGAAGTGGATACACATCATTTGATTGATCTGATGCGTGTAATGGGCAAACGCGTTTATGTCCCTATAGTCGATAAAGAGAATAATGAACTGCTCCTGTCGCTATTTCATGGCTATCATGAACTCGAAGAGTCCGACTTTGGTGTTCTGGAACCCAGAAAGGACACCTGGCGGATCAAGGAACTCGAAGAAATAGATTTTATTCTTATTCCCGGATTGCTTTTCAGCAAGGACGGATATCGTGTGGGTTACGGCGGCGGTTATTATGATCGCCTATTATCGAAATTGAGTCGGGAAGTGCCACGAGTCGGTATCTGCTTTGAGGAACAAGTTGTCGACTACGTGCCCACTGCAGAATTTGATGAGGCACTGGACGCAGTAGTGACGGATCAAAATATCTATTTTGTTAATGAGAATTATAAATAGACTACAATATACTTAATTCTTAATCTCGAAAGGAGAATTTAAGTGGAAGGCAGTGAAAATGTCATGAAAAATGAATTGAACAGACGTTTGGAAGCATATCGGTTTTTTCCTTTGAAAGATAGGAAAGAAGAAAAAGGTGACCGCTTCCTGATGCCCTGGATTTACTCTCATATATACGGAACCAATAAACAGACCAAAGGCGAGATCAAACGCGCTGCCAAAGAAATTAACGCTTTTTTTGCCCAAAAGGAGTTAGAGGAAATAAAGCGTGATGCAGGGGATCTTTGGCTGGAATTGATTGCAGAACAACTATACGACTCTGCGTTTTTGTATTTGCGAATCAGTAAGTCGGATCCAAGTTTTGCCCGGAAACTTTTTGGTTTGGTTCGTATGAGTGAGGAGGAAACAGATAATAAGATCTTCAGGGACGTCTATGGTGGCATGATTACTTTACTACTTCGACTTCCGGAATTTCCTTACCGGGCTTTGATGATAAGGGCACTTGACGAGTCTTTCCTGATTGTTTATCCAGAACGACAAGCCGAGGTGGATCAGTGGATTGAATCACTTCCAGATCCCGCCATGCGTGCGCTATTTCGTCGCTGAGAATAATTGTAGAAAATGGATGGTCGCTGTGTATAATTGACTGAGACTCAATTGCTGTCAGGATAGGCGCCAGTGGCAAACGAAGCAGGTTCATCACTTGAATGGTGCGCTTAATATTTGCGAAAGCGTTGCCCGATTCAATTGAAGATACCGCTGACATTCCCAGACCGAGAGTTGTTGCAATGCTGCCTTGTGTCAAGGACAAGTCTCTGCGCCTGGTACGGATGATGTGGCTTAACCACAGCGCAGTCATGTCAATATTGTTGGGGTAGATTAAGGTTTCAACTGCATCAATTGAATCAAACAAATCAAGTGCCACCTTTTTACCATCCTACTCACGTTGTTAATTAACTATCATATCATGTGTTTGAGGCACTTCATTTTGACCACACCGAAATACTCACTTATTCTAGAAAGTTGGTTTTATGTCTTTAAAAAATTTTTACGGGGAGGACAGCTCAAACCGTGCATACTTAGTAGCTGTTGCTCTTCCCGGTGAGGAAGACACAATCGATCGTTCGCTGGACGAGCTGGAAGACCTGGCCCTAACCTGCGGTTTTGGTGTAGTGGGAAGAGTCACACAGAATCTAAGCAGTATAAGTGGCGCCACCTTTATCGGTTCCGGTAAATTGGCCGAGATAAGCGAGCTGGCGCAAAATGCTGATGTAGATCATCTGATTTTCAATACTGAATTATCAGCTGCTCAGTTTCG
>JAQWBU010000041.1 GCA_028706195.1 Eubacteriales bacterium | reverse complement strand
TTAATAAGTAAGTATGGAGGAAAAGAAATGAAAAAAGTGTTAGCACTGCTTCTCGCTTTCGTCATGGTATTTTCAGTACTTGCGGCCTGTGGACCTTCGGATGAACCCGAACCCACAACAGCGCCGGTAACTGAAGCACCATCCGAAGAGCCTTCCGAAGAACCCTCAGAAGAACCGTCTGAGGAGCCTTCAGAAGAACCTACCGAGGGGCCGACTGAACCTGAAGAAGAGGCATATTTAACTATGACTCAGGAAGAAGCACTGGCAATAAGAGCTGGTGAAAACGTTGAGCCCAGCGGCACACTCGTCGTTGGCGACGGATCAGCTTCCAGAGGCGACTTCTGGTCAGGCTGGACAAACGCAGCTCCTGATGCTCAGCTGAAGGACATGATCCACGGTGAATATGGCATTATCTATTTTGATGAAAATGCCGTAATGCACGTTAACCCTGTCGTAGTAAAAGAATTTGAAGCTGAAGTTGACGGAGATGGCAACAAAACCTTCACAGTCCAAATTTATGACAATCTTGTCTGGAATAACGGCGAGCCGATTGATGGAAACGACTATGTTTTCTCGATGCTCCTCGGATCCTGCTGGGAAGTTGGAACATCTCCTATCGGCATGAGCAACACCAGCGGTGCTGAATTGCTCGGCTATGAAGACTTCCACGCATTACCTGACGAAGTAGCAGCAATTGAAGGCGGCGATGAAGAAACAGAAGGCGCAGATTATGAGTATGTGAAGCGTGAATTCGCCGGCGTACGCAAAATCGATGACTATACCTTCTCCATCACAGTCAACGGCGAATGGCTGCCATATTGGTATGAGCTTTCGCTCATTGCATATGGTCCTACCCCTCTCGCCCGCATAGCACCAGGTGTTGAAGTTCTGGATGACGGCAATGGTGCCTATCTCTCAGAAGAATTCACAGTTGCTTTGCTTGAATCAACAATCAGCGATCCTGAAACCGGTTATCGCTTCGTTCCTGATGTCACCTGTGGTCCTTACCAGTTCGTAAGCCACGACAAAGACACCGACTTGAGAACAATCGAAGTCAACCCTGAATTCCTCGGAACCTTCGACGGCAAAAAGCCGGCAATCGAAACAATCGTTATTAAGAAAACAGTCCGAGACACTGAGATGGAAGAACTTGCCACCGGTGAAGTCGACCTTCTTGCACCAATCAATGGTGAAGAATCCATCCGTGGTGGTCTGTCAGTAGTTGAAAACAATGATCACCTCACCTACAGAACCTACCTGCGTAATGGTTACGGTTATCTTGGATTCCAGTGCGATGAGTCCCCGACTCAGTACAAAGAAGTCCGTCACGCCGTGGCACATTTGCTCGATCGTGCTTCATTCCTCGAGCAGTACGCCGGACCTTTCGGCCGTACAGTGCATGGTATGTATGGTTTGGGACAGATCGAATATCAGATGCGTGAAGTCGAACTCGACGAAGCTCTGAACCCCTACACCTTTAACCCGGAACGCGCAGTAGAACTGCTTGAAGAAGCCGGATTTGTGCTCGACGCAGAAGGCAATGAATATGCCGGCGAAGGCATCCGTCACAAGGAAGTTACCAATGAAGACGAATTGCCGCCCGAGGGCAGCGTGATCGCCGACCAGATGGTTGAAGTAGACGGCAAGACCTTAATGCCTCTGCAAATCAACTGGATCAACACTCCTGACAACCCTGTCTCAGAGTTGATCCGTGTACTCCTCCTGCCTGAAGCAGAGAAGGTTGGTATGCTGATTACTGATACTACTCAGGAATTCGACGTTCTTCTGACTAACTTCTATCGCGAAGGTTTAGCTGATGAAGATCTGCAGTACACCATGTTTAACCTGGCAACAGGTTTCTCAGAAGTGTTGAGCTTCTGGTACAGCGTCAATCCGGATCCTGATTACCTGGGCTATTACAACACAGCCTTCATTCTCCAGGATGACCTGTATAACTTAGCTATGGAAATGTACCATACAGAGCCGGGCGATTTCGAAGGCTGGTATGACAACTGGTTTAACTTCCAGGTCGCATACAATGAGTACCTGCCTGAAATCCCTCTATACTCTGACGAATACCACGTCTTCCACAATAAGAGACTCGTTGATTATCGTCAGGACGTCCTCTGGGATTATGGTAGAGCTCTGACATGGGCCAAAATCGAAGAGTAAATCTTTGATCGGAAGCTAATAGGTCGCTAATTAACGTTAGAGACTAAGAACTTAGGACTGCCTTCTGCAGGTTTGCCTGCGAAGGCAGTCCCTATAGTATCAGCTAAACAAATTTTTAGATCAGTTCAAACTGATCAGCAATTTAATTAAATCTGGAAATCGATTAATTGAATTGTGTCCCTATTAAGTAAAGTAGGGTTGGAGCAGATCCAAATGCTCCTAATTAAATTCGAGGGGAGTATCCAGGTGTTAAAATATACATTACAGAGACTTGTCTATTTAATATTTGTATTTTTTATTGTCTCTATCATTATGTTTGGTATCCACCATTTGATCCCGGGAGATCCAGTTTCCCGTGCTCTGGAAGAATATCGTTCATCATTAAAACCACATGAGTATACTGCTATGTACGAACAAACATACAGGCAGATGGGCTATGATAAGCCGGTACCTGTTCAGTATTTACGCTGGATGGAGCGATTGCTGCAAGGCGATCTGGGCTATTCAACTATATACAGGAGGCCGGTAAACCAGGTTATAGGCGCTCCATTGGTTAATACTTTGAAATTAAATTTGATTTCTACAGCGATTGTATTCGCGATTACTATACCACTGGGAATTATATCAGCAGTCAAGAAGGGATCAGTTTTTGACCGCCTGACACAGGGGGTGACAATACTTGGCTACAGCCTGCCGACCTTTGTCTTTGCCATCTTGTTTATTTTCCTCTTCTCAGTGCATCTAGGCTGGTTCCCTGTATCAGGCATGGCGACGCCAGGGTTCAGCGGCACTCCGCTGGAGGAGACCCTGGACCGTCTCAGATATATGGCTTTGCCGGTTATTACTCTGGTCTTTATCAGCCTGGGAGGTCTCACGCGTTATGTGCGCACAACGATGATTGAAGCCCTCAGCGAAGATTATATAAAGACTGCACGCGCTAAAGGACTGCGTGAAAGGGTTGTTATCTTTTCACACGCTTTCCGTAATGCGTTGATACCTTTTATAACCGTTATGACAGGTTGGATAATCAGCATTTTTTCCGGTTCGATTATTACGGAGACCATGTTTAACTACAACGGCATCGGTAAGATGCTTTACGACGCATTAAGACAAAGTGACTATCAGGTAGTAATATCGATGAATATGTTCTACGTCCTGCTGTCACTTTTAGGCAATCTCTTTATGGATCTGGCATACGGAATCGCTGATCCTAGAGTCAGATTGGCATGATGGAGGTTTTTGATGTCAGAAGATAAGAAAAACACAGATCGCATCGAAGACGCTGCTAATCAGCCAAAGCAATCTGATTCCAAGAAGCAGCCAAAACGCAAAACCAGCGGTACTTTCCGGCGCATGTTCCTCGGTGGACGTAAAGAGGATCTGGAAGCCATGGACACTCTGGCGGTGGAGACTGTTGAGAGTCCCGGCAAGGCCGTATGGAATGACTTTAAATCCCGCAAGTCCGGAATTATCGGAATATTCGGAATCGTCTTTATGATTCTGCTTTGCTTTGTAGGGCCTTATATCTGGCCTGTTGACATACTGGAGCAGGACCCGACAATGAAGAATAAGAGACCGGGCTTCTATTATCTGGATATTCCCGCTGAAGTTAAAAATGATGCTGTTGCGCTCTCTATGGGCAATAACTTCGGCGCCGGCGTCAGCGGCGACGGCAAGATGTATCTCTGGGGTGAATTGACAGATGCATTTAAGGAGATACCTGAGCTTGCAGCCGACGAAAAGTGGATTGATGTTGCCTGCGGCAACAGCCACATCATTGGTCTGACCGATAAGGGCAATGTCCATTCCTGGGGTGATAACTTGCACGGCTTGCCTGTCGTTCCGGAAATGGAAGGCACTCCGATCAAAGTTTATGCAGGACGCTGGGTTAACAGTGTCATTACAGACATGGGCAAAGCATACCACTGGGGCGCCGTCCTGAACTGGCAGCTGAACTCTATTCGTTACAGCATGCCTCCCGGTCAGCCGGGTACTGTAGTAGATCAGGCCTTGGCGCGACAAACAGCCATTTTGCTTTTAGAGAATGGTGATCCGGTTGTTCTGGATCGTACCCGTGAGAACATTTATGGAGACACACCGGAACATTTGCTGGGGCGCACTATTGATGTAGCGGCCACAGACCAGACAGTATTCGCACTGACTGAAGATGGCGAAATCTACGGCTGGGGACGTCGAGAGCATGGATTGACTGATATACCGGAAGAAATTCAGGGTCACGTAGTCCAAATATCTGCCGGTACCAAGCATATAAGCGCACTCCTTGATGACGGCTCAGTCACAGCCTGGGGAGAGAACAGATACGGTCAGACAGATACTCCTGCTCGCAGCGATATAAAGTCCATCAATGCCGGCTATCATAATACTTTATATATTACTGAGGACGATCAGGCCGACGGCTTTGGTCTCAGTGGTTATTTAATGGGGACTGATGATAACGGCCGTGATATTTTCCGCAGATTGATTTACGGTGGCCGCGTTTCGCTCACAGTTGGAGCAGTTGCGGTTATAATCTCAGCTGTTATCGGCATCATCGTCGGAGGTCTGGCCGGATATTTTGGCGGCTGGGTCGACATGTTGCTTATGCGTATCGCGGAGGTGATTAATGCCATACCATTCTTACCTTTAGCGATGATATTGTCTGCACTTGTGCAAAACCGGCTGGACGAGATGGGCCGGATTTACATGATAATGGTTATATTAGGAATTCTATCCTGGCCCGGATTGGCCCGGCTTATCCGCGGACAGATTTTAGCAGTGCGTGAACAAGAGTATGTTACTGCGGCCAAATCTCTCGGCATTAAGGAAAGAGGAATCATCTTCCGACACATTCTCCCTAATGTCATGAACGTTGTGCTGGTAAGCATTACCCTGAGTTTCGCGTCATCGATCCTTACGGAATCGTCACTATCGTTCCTGGGTTTCGGTGTTACTCTCCCAACGCCCACATGGGGCAACATGGTCTTTGCAGCCAGTAACTCACGAGTAGTCGGAGAATTCTGGTGGCGCTGGCTGTTCCCCTCTCTTGCTCTGGCAATTTCAACGCTCTCCATCAATATGATCGGCGATGCATTGCGTGATGCCATTGACCCGAAGACAGCGTCTAGATAAGGAGGTTGAAATGGCTTTATTAGAAGTAAAAGATTTACATACATATTTCACTACCAAACGCGGCATCGTAAAAGCCGTGAATGGAGTCTCCTATTCGGTTGAAGCGGGTCGGACTTTGGGTATTGTTGGTGAAAGTGGCTGCGGCAAGTCCGTATCTGCCATGAGTATATTGAGATTACTGGATGAGAACGGTTATGTAGACAGTGGCTCCATCAAACTTGAGGGCCGCGAACTGCTGAACCTGACCCGAAATGAAATGTATCAGGTGCGTGGTAATGACATATCAGTCATTTTCCAGGAGCCGATGACTTCATTGAATCCGGTACACACAGTTGAAAGACAGATCGGTGAGTCCTTTCTGGTTCACCAGAACATGAATAAGCGCCAGGCTTACCGCAATGCTCAGCGTATGCTGCTTGATGTAAAGATCCCCAACCCGGATCGCGTAGCAAAGCAGTATCCCTTCCAGCTTTCCGGCGGTATGCGCCAACGCGTTATGATAGCAATGGCGCTGGCCTGTCAGCCGAAAATTTTAATAGCTGATGAGCCGACTACGGCTCTGGACGTGACCATTCAGGCACAAATTCTCAAACTGATGAATGAGCTGCAAGAAGAAAAAGGTACAGCGATCCTCTTTATCACGCATGACTTAGGCGTTATTAACCAGATGGCTGACGACGTCGCAGTCATGTACAGTGGACAAATTGTTGAGAATGCACCGTGCAGAACGATTTTTGGTTATCCCAAATATCAGCACCCTTATACCGAGGGACTGATGGTATCCATCCCCAGACTCGATACACCGGCTGAGCAGCGTCTCGGCGTTATTCCGGGAGTGGTTCCGCATCCGCTGAACTTGCCCAAGGGCTGCAAATTTGCTCCCCGCTGCAAGTATGCAAAGGAAAAGTGTCACGCACTTGAACCCCCGATGTTTGAGGTGGAGCCAAATCACACTGTTAGATGCTTCTATCCTGAGAAGGGAGATCGTGATGCAGAATTTTAAGGATGTAACAAGACAAGCTAATGGAGAGAGAGAAGTTCTCTTTTCACTGTCTAACCTAAAGCAATATTTCCCGGTTGAGGGACAAAGAGGCCAGAACGTTAAGGCAGTAGACGGCGTAACATTAAAGATATATAAGGGAGAAACTTTTGGCCTGGTTGGTGAAAGTGGCTGCGGGAAATCGACTCTGGGACGAGTTATTCTGCGCATTTATGATCCGACGGATGGACGTACTCTCTACTACGGCCGCACCATATATGACCTCTCACCCAAATATGTCGATCATACGTACAAGAACTTTTATAAACTGCGTGAGCAGGTCAGGGATCTGGAAAAGCGCTACGAAAAGCGTAAAGCTGAATATGATGCGATGTCAGAAGAGGAAAAGTTCGAGCATCATGACGATTTCACCAGTCTGGAAAAGAGATTCAGAAACTCATTCCTGAATCTTCTGGAAATAGTAGGCGGGCTATATGCTGTTGAAAAACCCGACGCAGAATTGAATCTGCTGCGTAAAGCTTTCTCTACCGGTCGCAAACGCGCCCGGACAAGATTGAGCCTTGAACATTGGTTTGGCACCTACGAAGAGGAAATAGAAGAACGCCAGACCCTTGAAGGTATGAAATCGCGCGATAAGAAAAAACTGGATCAATACTATGCCTTGACTGATCAACTGGAAGACTATCTGCGTCAGATAGAGGAAGCCAAGGAGAAATATAAGGGAGATCCGGAGTTCAATAAATATGAGGAGTATTTTGACACCGGTATCGACCTTGCCCGTCTGACTTATGAAGAAATGCGCCCGATGCGCAGGGATATGCAGCTGGTATTCCAGGACCCGTATTCATCTCTGAACCCCCGTATGACAGCGGGCCAGATTATCGGAGAAGGTCTCGATGCTCATGGCATGTTTGCCGATGATGATGAGGCTAGGGAGCAGCACATAAAGGACACAATGGAATTGTGTGGTCTGCAAGCTTACATGGTTTATCGCTATCCACATCAGTTTTCAGGCGGACAGCGTCAGCGTATCGGCATAGCCCGCTCACTGGCCTTAAACCCGGAATTCATTGTGGCTGATGAAGCGGTTTCCGCTTTGGACGTTTCTATACAGTCTCAGATAATTAACCTTCTGAGCGATTTGAAGGAAGAAAAAGATCTTACTTATTTCTTCATTTCGCATGACCTTTCGGTTGTCAAGTATATCAGCGATCGTATTGCTGTCATGTATTTAGGTACTTTGGTGGAGCTGGCTCCAACTGAGGAATTGTTTGAGAGTCCACGCCATCCGTACACGGAGGCTTTGCTTTCAGCTATTCCCACAACTGATCCTGACAGCCGGGACAAAGAAGTCACCATATTGGAAGGTGACATTCCCAGCCCGGTTAATCCGCCCAGTGGATGTAAATTTCACACTCGCTGTCCCTATATGACCGAGATTTGTGTACACATTGATCCTGAATGGGAGGAAGTAGGCGAGGAACACTTTGTTGCCTGCCACCATAAGCTGCCTCCACATAGCGGGAAGCAATACAGTACAAGACTACCGGACGATTTTAGATCTGATTTTATTGAATCAGTCGCTGGGGAGGAGAGTTAAGTATGATGAAATCGCTATTTAATCCTGATGGCATCATATCTGTTTTCAGGTCTGCAGACGGATCAAACGGAGCAGTAGGAAACTCTAAAGCAGAACCACTGATAAATGTGGGTGATAAGGACGACGATCTTAGTAAGATTCATCCCTATATCAAATATGAACGGGTATTTTCCTGGGTTCATGCCTTGCTGACCGCAGTGTTTTTCTACACAGTTGCACTGTCTTTTATCAGCGGGCTGGGCATGGAGAGAGGGACAGTTATTATCTGGGTCGAATTTGTTGTCGACTTGATTCTGACTTACTTCCTGGTCCATACATTGATTGACCTGGGTGTAAACCCGCAGAAGCTATCCCTTATTCCGTACCTTGTTGTAATTGTACGTATTGGATTTTCACTGTTCACACGCATCTTGCCGCAAGCAGATTTCTTTGGCGAGACGAATCTGGCCATATGGATGCCGCTTTGCATGGCTCTTTCGCTTGTGACATTCCTGATGGCCATTCGCATAAAGAGGTCGCGCAAAGGCAGGGGGATGTTCGTCGAGCAAAGTGAAGCTGCTTTTATGAGAGACCGGAAGCACACTCTTGATCTAACCCGTATTCTCAATGTCATTATGATAGTTTTGCTGCTCCTGCTGATAGTTGCGAACATCTATCTGGATGTAACAAGTGATCTTCTGGCCGACTATGCCGCCTTGCAGTTCGTAACCGCGGTCAAGTATTTGTTTGCGGTTTATGTTCTGTATCGCTTGCTATCCAACTTATATCATCTGATAAAAAGAGAAAGCGTCAGCATGATTAAGTGGGGCTCATACTTGCTTTTCGTACTTGTGCTAATCATTATGCTGCTGGTAGAGACTGAATTCTTTATCCGGCTGCCGGTTGCAATCGTGTGGATTGTGGTGGTTACGCTGGCTAACGCAGCCATCGCTTACATTAACGAATAAATCTATTTGTCCGTGAAACGAGACGGCCGGGCATTTGCCCGGCCGTTTTTTTGTCAGAATTTAGCCGTTTATTCTAAAATGCTTTGAAAAATAGCCAGATGAAAAGCAGAAAGGCTGCAACAAGGACAAGCAGTGCCGGCAGGAAGACAAGCACTGCAGCGATCAACATGGAAAAGAAGTTTTTCACATTTTCCGTGCGTTCTTCTTTTTTCTGTTTTTTCCAGCGCTCGCGTGCTTCCGGACTGTCTTCAGCTACGATGGGATGAGAGTCTTCCTCTTCAATCGAGTACTCTTCCGCTGTATCTGCGGACAGACCATTTTCGGAAGCGGCTTTCTCAGCTTCCTGAGCTTCACGTTTTTCACGCTGCAACTCGAATACTCTGTCAATTTTTGACTTTCTGAACATTATTTACTTGCTTCTCCGTTTATATTAGGTCCACCAGTGAACCAATATAGGCAATAGTATCACACAATGGCTTGTCAGTTGAGATATCAACACCTGCGGTACGGGCCAGTTCAAGGGGAGTTTTTGTGCCTCCCAGGGCCAGGGTGTCCAGCCAATCCTGCACGGCCGCTTCACCTTCTTCGGAAATGCGCAGGCTGACAGCTGTTCCTACGGTAAGTCCGGCGCTGTAGGTGTAGGAATAGAGTCCTCTGTAGTAATGGGGCTGCCGCATCCAGGTACGCTCTGCTCCGGCAGTCATCTCAACATCTTCACCCCAGAATTCCTGCAAGGTTTCCAGAAAAAGCTGATCCAGGTCATCAGCAGTTAAGGCTTTTCCTGCTGCAACTGCGCGGTAGACTTCTCTTTGCCAGTGGGCTTCGAGGAAATGGGTGACAAAGTTGTGGTAGTAAGTGTTCGAGCTCATCTGAGCTGCAACCTGTCTTTCCACATCAGGGTCTTCGCTTGTGCGTATCAGATATTGAGACATCAAAGTTTCGTTGAAGGTGGAAGGTGCCTCAATAAAGTAGAGAGAGGGACTGGCGTTGGTAGCATTATTATTCTTTCGGGAAATTTCGGCCTGAGCGGCGTGTCCCAGTTCATGGATAATAGTGAAGACATCAGGCATCTGACCCGTCCAGTTGAGCAGGATATAGGGATGAGTTTTCATGGTCGAGGAGCAAAAACCGCCGGTGCTCTTGCCCTCGTTTTCGGCGAAATCCAGCCAGCGCTCAGAAAAGGCGCGCTGAGCGACATTTTGGTACTCATCGCCCATCACTTCGAGCGCTCCCAAGACCAGTTCTTCAGCCTCCTCACGAGTGACGGAAATTGACTTATCCCGCAGCGGGGGCAGTTTCAGATCGGCGTAGGTCACACGGTCCAGTTGCCAGTTTTCACCCAGCTTTTTCGCATATTTACGCATGTGCGGAGCCAGCTGCTCCATGGTCACGTCGATTTGCCTGTGGTAGAGCGACTCTTCAACGTCCTGATCCTGCAGAAGATAGGCGAAAACATTCTCGTATCCGCGGCGTTCTGCCAAGAGGACATGCTGTTTGACCAGAGCGTAGTAGCCCGTAGCAATGGTGTTGCGGTATTTCGCCAGATTATCCGAGAAAACACGGAAGGCTTCCCTGCGCACTTCCGTATCAGCGTGCATGGCGTAATATTCTTCATAGGAAGCGAAGCTAAGCGGATATGTTTCTCCATTGACTTCAAAGTCAGGGAAGGTCAGGTCGGCAAACTTGGCGGCTTCATAGACTTGCTCGGGTAAAGAGCCGGTCGCTCCGTCCAGAGCAGTCAGGAGTTCTTCACTCTCCGCGGACAAGCGGTGCGGACGCTTACGCAGATGATCGCCGAAGAATTTGGCTGAGTCCTCTTCGATTTCCATAGCCTCTCTGACCAGCTCTTCTGATACTTCTTCCAGTTCGCTCTCGTAAAAGCTGATATCACTGAATAATTCAGAGATGACATTGTTAGTTGTCATGCTGCGGCGCATCTTCTCCTGATTGGTCATATCCACGGAATAATCCAGGAAAATGTAGGAGGCAGCATGCATGCCATCAGAAATCAAGCGCTCCAAGGCGCGCCAGGATTCCACCAGAAATTCAGCGCTCGCCGCGGTCGCGATCTTGCCGCGGTAGCTTGAGACAAAGTCTGCTGTATCTTCCTGCAATTTCTTCTGAGCTTGCTCCTGTTCTTCCAGTGAGCTGAACATGTGACTCAGATCCCAGGTGTCTTCTACACGTACTTCACTTCTTTTTGCCATTATTCTCCCTCGTTTCATAATCTAGTGTGCTTATTCAAATCGATTGATATAAGTATAACGCAAGCAGATATCGGCGGAAAAGCATTGCTAAAACAGTTGCGTTATAGCACACGCTCAGGTATTGTGTAGATACAGATGGAATTACCGTAACATAGTTTTGAAAAATATTTCTGATCTCTTAAAAGGAGGCGGCGATGCGGACGATTGATACTGCTATTCTGACCGAACGAGTGCGCGAGATGTGCAGACCCCTGGCTATGGAATTGCCGTCTGATGTGAAGACTTGCCTGATGATCGCGCGTTCCCGGGAAAGCGGTGACACTGCTGTCTCTGTGTTGGGAGATATTCTTGATAACGCTGAGCTGGCAGACCGCGAATCAATACCCATGTGCCAGGACACGGGCGCGGCTGTAGTTTTTCTTGAAGTCGGCTTAGATGTTCATTTTGATTCTGATCCCTATGCAGCTATTAACGAAGGTGTCCGCCAGGGATACGAAAAATACTATCTGCGAAAATCTATTGTGGAGGATCCTCTGAGACGGGTTAATACCGGAGACAACACGCCGGCCTTCATTCACACTGAACTTGTTCCCGGTGATAAAGTGAAAATTGCTCTGATGGCCAAAGGCTTCGGCAGCGAAAATATGAGCAGACTGAAAATGCTCATGCCGGCCGATGGCCGTGAAGGTGTCCGTGATTTTGTACTGGAAACAGTCAGTCTGGCCGGACCCAATGCCTGCCCGCCTTTCATGGTGGGGGTGGGGATCGGCGGCACCTTCGATCAGGTGGCACTGGCGGCGAAACGTTCTTTACTGCGCACACTCGATTCCACTCATGAAGATCCATATTACGCTGAATTTGAGGCTGAACTCCTGCGTGATATCAATGAACTTGGTGTCGGCCCGCAAGGTTTCGGCGGCAGGACTACTGCTTTAGCTGTGACCATCGAGGCTTTGCCCACGCACATCGCGGGTCTGCCGGTAGCAGTGAATATTCAGTGTCACGCTATTCGTCATCAGGAGGAGATCATCTAATGGCTGCTGAAATATATCTCAGTACCCCCTTATCTGAAGAAAAAGCCCGCAGTCTCCGCGCCGGGGATCGCGTTCTGCTCTCGGGAAGTATTTTCACCTTACGTGATGCGGGCCATGCCAGATTGATTGCAGCCTTGGACAATAATGAGGAGCTGCCGGTCGATCTCAGGGATGCTGTTATATTTTATGTCGGTCCATCTCCGGCTGCACCGGGGAAGGTCATCGGCTCAGCCGGGCCGACTTCCTCCTATCGTATGGATCCCTACACGCCTCGCTTGCTGGATCAGGGTCTGCGCGGCATGATCGGAAAGGGTCACCGTTCGCAGGAGGTCATTGAGGCGATGAAG
>JAQWBU010000040.1 GCA_028706195.1 Eubacteriales bacterium | reverse complement strand
GCCGGGATCGCAGTGCAGCTTTATTTCGCACGCGACAGCAAGGAAGCTACGCTGGCGCAGTATCAGTCTTTGCTGCAGGAGAATGTCGCCAACGTGGAACTGTCGCAGGAAATAATGAACGTGGACCAGTGGGTTTCCCAGTCGGTTGAAGTGCAGAACATTCTCCTGGAGAAGCAGTTTCCTATGAATTATCTGACCGAGGATCTGGCCTCATACATTCCGGACGAAAGCAGTCGCGTATCCTCCTTTCAATTGGCCGAGGGCTCGGATCAGGTCTCAATCATATTGGAAAACACCAACACTACTGAAGCTTTGAAGATTGTGAAGAATCTGGAAGAGCGTCCCTATATCAATGCTGTGCAATTTTTAAGCGCAGAGGCCCAAAGCGAGGGAGAAGAGCGCCCGGAGCACCGTTTTAATTTGATTATTGAATTAAATCTGGAGGCTTTGCTGGAGGAGGTTGCAAAATGACGATTAAGTGGACCCGACAATCAGCCCTTCTGACACTGATGGCAGCCATGCTTCTTCTGGCCTTCTATTACTTTGGAAATCAATATTACGTTGAACCGATCGCAAATGAAGTAAACACAGTTCAGGCTGAGGTTAAGTCTCAGCAAATGCTAATGGAACAGTATCCTCCCAGCGAGGAACTTCTGGCGGAATATATCGCAAATTCCGAGTCGACAAAAAGCTTCCTGCCCAATGGCGATCAGATCAATCTCGCTCTGATCAGGCTTGAAGAACTGGCCGCTGCCGCCGATGTGAATCTACACAGTGTGTCGAGAATCACCTATGAACAGCCGGTGGAAGATGTGCCCCAGCAATTCATGAAGAACAGCTACTCTGTGCAGGTTTCCGCTGCATCACCGGCGAACTTTCGCAGTCTGATATCTGCGCTGATACAGGAAGAACGTGTCTGGAACGTCACTTCACTTTCCTACAGCAAGAGTGGCGAAGGATCCTACACGGGAAACTTCAACGTGACAATCTATTATTTTCTGGGTGTTGACTTCGCGGCTGAGGAAATTGCTGCTGATGTGCCTGCGAAATAAGCTGACTGTTAATTTCGGTGCATACTTCGGTGCCAGGCACACATCTATGCAGCGTTAGTCAGCCGTTCTCTGGCTCCACTTATGCTGATACATGTTGCGGTCCGCCTGGGTCAGCGTATTATCGATTGATTCAGCTTCGTGGGTTTTCACGGCATAGCCGACAGAAAGAGAGAGGGTGCTTTTGCAGTCATGATTGTCAGCTGAATCCTGCAAAATCCTTTGTTTAATGCTTTCCGCGACAGCAGCGCTTGTATTCGGCAATAAGACGCAGAATTCATCGCCGCCCATCCGGGCAATGACATCCTCCTGGCGGAAGCAGTTCTTCAGCATGTTCGCTGTAGCTTGAATGAGTCTGTCGCCCTCCTTATGGCCGAAGCTGTCGTTTGTTGCTTTCAATTCATTCAAATCCAGAACCATGATGGTAAAAGGCAGCATCCGCTTGCTGTCCAGATGATGCATGGCATCTTTCAGATAATGCCGATTGTAGAGCCCGGTCAAATCGTCACGAAAGCTGAGATGCTCGATCTGTTTCTGCTTTTCAATTATCTCGCTTACATCCGTGAAAACGATGACATAACCATAAGTGGCTCCATCGGGCAGACGGATCGGCGAAAAGTTGTAATAAATATCGATTAATTCGCCCTCACGGTTTTTCAGTGAAGCCATGTTGTCTTTGCCGTACTTGAGGCGCATTGCATCTTCATCTGCCTCCATCAGCTCCAAAAGGTACGCCTGATCCCGAAAATCAGATTCAATCAGCTGGAAATAATCCTCAATCTGTTTGCCTTTAACTTCCCCGGACTTCCAGCCGGTCAGCTTTTCGGCGGCCGGGTTGAAAATGTCGATTTTTCCGTCAATGTCAATGGTGATTACGCCATCGCCTACAGAAAGGATAGTCGACTGGATGATCTCCTTTTCCAAATGGAGAACCTGTTGTATTTCTTTGTATCTGGTGGTGTCAGTCAGGCTGCCAATCATGCGATAAAGCTTGCCATTCTTGTCTTTCACAGGGATGCCGCGGTCTTCAATCCAGATGACGCTGCCGTCGTCGAGGACCATGCGATGCTCACTGAAATAGGGCTGCTCGGTCTTGGTCGCTTCCTCGACGATTGCGGTAACTTTCTCCACATCTTCGGGGTGCACGTGATTCATGAAAAAGTCCAGCTCATGTGAACCTGAATCTTCGGGCAGGCCCAGGGTTTTGGCCCAGCGCCTGTTGTGGTAAATCAGATCCTCATCATAGTGCCACTCCCAGAGACCTTCGCCCGCAATATCCAAAGTCATGCGCAAGGTTTCTTCACTCTCCGCCAGTTCCTCCTCGAGCTGGCGACGCTGAGTAATGTCATCGATCATAATCACCAGATAAGGTTTTTGCGGACAATATACGGATAAAATGTGCCAGCTCTTATGTTTCGGTTCGAAACTTTCAAATTGCGTCGCAGATCCTTCACTTTCACAACGATACAGCTGTTCTTGCTGCTGATCGTCCAAAAACTCTGACAAAAAGAATTTGCGCCCTGCCACCTGATGAGGCTCCAGATTCAACATTTCGAAAAAGCAGGGATTCGCATAGATAGTTTCGTATAAAGCATGTTCATGATCAGAGGATTTGTGCGATCGCAAAATGACAGCGCCCTTATTCATTCTTTCAAAAACAAGAAGATTGAAATCTAAGCTGTTCTGTTCCGACAAACTGATCATCTCCTTAATGGCAAGACCATAAAATTGAGCTATATTATACTACATAAATAATATTAGTAATGGTGATAAGATTGTTTAATCGGCACAAAAAATCTGCATGTCGGGTGAAATGCAGATGACTGAGTGGACGTAGGGCAGTGGAGAGAGCGGCTGGAGCTTGGCTACTGTTGTGTATTCACCTTCGGACTGTCATAGACTTGCTCGAAATCTTCATGCTTCGTTATAAAGAGATCTACCAGCTGAGGGTCGAAGTGAGTGCCCTTGTCTTCGACAATAATGTCACAGCTGCGATCGTGGCTGAAAGCTTCTTTGTAGCAGCGTTCTGAGCGCAGTGCTTCATAGACATCGACAATGGCCATGATGCGGCCGGCGAGAGGGATTTCCGTTGCTTTGAGGCCTACCGGATAGCCTCTGCCGTCCCATTTTTCATGATGATATTTGATGACGTCAATGCCTAAATTTAAAAGATAGTCTTCAGGGATTATTTCGGTGATGCTGTTCAAAGTAGTCAGACCGATATCAACATGGGTCTTCATGACTTCAAATTCTTCGTCGCTGAGTTTGCCCGGCTTGAGCAGGATGTCGTCGGGTATGCCTACTTTTCCGATATCATGCAGGGGACTGACCAGACTCATGCCATCGACATAGGTTCTGTCAACTTCTTCCTGGTGAATTCCTGCTTCGCAGATAAGCTCACACATCAATTTGCATAAGGAGGATGTCCGTTCGATGTGAGCACCGGTTGATCTTTCTCTTGACTCTGCAAGCCGCATTAAAGCGCAGATGGTTGCTTCTTGAAATACATCGAAATCCATTATTTTGCTATAACTCGTTTCTATATTTTGTCGCAGTTCCTAACCTTTTACATTTTAACATTGATAAAACTTTGCTCAACAATGCTTAGGTCGTGAAGTCTTTCAAGTATATTACTGAATGGTGTCAAGGCAGAGTGAATCGCCGGTCGCCAGCTGTGAAACTTGGTCAAAATGGGAGTTACAGGGTTAGAGGAGTTGGAGGATGCATGAATCGGTGATGCATACTTTGGTGCCAGGCACGAATCTATGCACTGATCAAAGTTTAAATCCTATCGCTTGCGGCAGAGTTCTTTGTCTTCATACATATTCTCATCTGCCTGGCGCATGATTTCGTCGATGTCATCTTCCGCATCTGTCTTCACAGCGAAGCCAATGGAAACGGAGATTTGTTCCGGAGCAGAATAGTATGGGCCCGTAGATTTTTTAATGCGCTTGAAGATACTTTTTGCAGTTGCTTCACTCGTTCCGGGCAGGAGAATGCAAAACTCATCTCCGCCTGAGCGAGCGATGATATCGCTTCGGCGGAACACACTTTCCAGAAATTCTGCGGTTCTTTGGATTAGAAGGTCGCCGCAGGCATGGCCGTAGGTGTCGTTGACGCCTTTTAAATCATTAATATCCAACATCATGATGGTGAAGGGGAGGTTTCGCGTGGCATCCAGTCGGTGCATGGCATCGATCAGATAACGGCGATTGTAGAGGCCGGTCAGTTCATCATGAAAACTCAGGTACTCGATGCGTTTTTGCCGTTCGACCACGGAGCTGATGTCCGAAAAGATGATGACGTAGCCTTTCTTTTCGCCGCTGGGCAAGCGGATCGGTGTGACATTATAGTAAACGTGTATCCTTTTGCCTGTTTTACTTATGACTATCTCGGCCTGAACGTTTTCGCCGATTTGCTCATTTTCAAGCAAGTGCGGAGACATTGTTTCCTTAAAAAAGTCATTTGCACTGGGGTCGTATAGTTTATAGAATTCATTAATTACTTTTCCGATGGCGTCATCCTGCTTATAGCCGCTAATGCGCTCAGCTGCAGGGTTCATCAGTTGGATCTTTCCCTCGATATCAGTGACGACTATAGCATCACCTACGGAAAGGAGAGTGGATTGCAGTACTTCCTTTTCCAGATGAAGCTGCTGCTGGGTTTCTTTGTAGCGGGTGATGTCAGACAAACTGCCTATGACGCGCTCCAACTTTCCTTCGGAGGAGACGATAGGTATACCGCGATCTTCAATCCAGATCGTCCGGCCATCTTTCAAAGTTACGCGATGTTCGTTGGAGTATGGCTCGTGATGTTCAAACACTCTGTGACTGGATTTGTTGACTGCCTCCTGATCTTTCGGATGGACGGCGCCGATGAACTCATCCAAAGCATGGATTTGAGTATCAGTGCTATGACCCATGATGCTGCTCCATCTCTTGTTGTGGTGAACCAGCTCGTCTTCAACATGCCACTGCCAAAGTCCTTCGCCGGCGACATCAAGCGTAAGCCGCATCGTCTCTTCGCTCTCGGCCAGCCTCTCTTCGATCTTCTTTTCTTCGCTGATATCTTCAGAGATGATTGCGACAAATAACTTTTGAGGTTGGAAAATGGAGAGCAGAAAGTAACGATTCATCTCATCGACATAAATTTCATGGGTGCCGGGCTCAGAGGACGTCATCACGTTAACTAATTCAGCGGCCAGCTTGTCGCTGACAGGTAAAATGGAGGCAAGTTCTTTGCCGATATAATCCTGCTTAAGGTCGAAAATTTTTGAAAAACAAGGGTTTGTGCGAGCAATCACATAGGTTCTGGCATCATGGATTTTTGCCGCGTCAGCTTCAAGCAATAAGAAGCTTTTATTCATTTTATTGATTAGTAGAGAGGGATCGAAATCAATTTGATTTAGGCTGAACATGGAAAACCTCCCAAGGAAACGAGTCCTACTATATCAATAAACAATAATATCATAATCGCGGTCATATTTCGGGCTTGTGGACTTCGCTGTCTGCATACTTCGGTGCCTGGCACCGAAGTATGCAGCGAGACCCAGCCAGACCCAGCCAGACCACGCCAGACCCCGCCTCACTAACATTACAGGCTATGGTACAATCTCATGTGGAATGTTATTAGACAGCTTTTGCCATCAAAATGGCCACCAATGGCATTAATTCTCTGAGCCAGGCAAGCACTGAAAATTTGAGAGGTTATCATGACCCAATCTGAAAATACTCGCATGCGCCTTGAGCGCGATTCGATCGGAACAATTGAGGTTCCAGCTGATGCATATTATGGCGCGCACTCCGTGCGTGCAGCGCAGAATTTCCCCATCACCGGCATGCATCTGCATCCGGAAGTTATTAACTCGATGTGTCAGATCAAGAAAGCAGCAGCACTGACAAATCTCGACGTCGGACGCCTCGACCAGGACCGCGTCGATGCTATTGTTCAGGCCTGCGATGAAATTATCTCCGGCAAGTTCCACGATCAGTTCATCGTTGACCCCATACAAGGCGGCGCCGGCACTTCTCTGAATATGAATGCCAACGAGGTCATCGCCAACCGCGCCATCGAAATCCTTGGCGGCGAAAAGGGTGATTACGATCTGATCAATCCCAATGACCATGTCAACTACGCACAATCCACCAACGACGTTTTTCCTTCCACCGGCCGTATCACTACCTACAAACTTCTGCTGGGAGCCGAAAAGGAATTGAAGCGCCTGCAGGAAGCTCTTTTGGAAAAAGCTGAAGAGTTTGATGATGTTATAAAAATGGGCCGCACTCAGATGCAGGATGCCGTACCGATTCGTCTGGGTCAGGAATTCAAAGCCTGGAGCTATGCCATCGGCCGTGACCTGCGGCGCTTTGAAAACGCCCGCCGCGACATGCGCTTTCTCAATCTGGGAGGCACTGCCATCGGCACCGGCATCAATGCCGATGTCGAGTATCTGGAGGCCGTGATTGAGCGACTCGCTGAGATCACCGACCTGCCACTGACGCAGGCGGACAACCTGATCGACGGCACGCAGAATACCGATGGTTACGTCGCCGCTTCTTCTGCGGTGAAAACCTGTGCTGTCAATCTGAGCAAGATTAGTAACGACTTGCGCCTGATGTCTTCCGGCCCCCGTACCGGTTTCAACGAGATAAATCTGCCTGAAAAGCAGGCTGGTTCTTCGATCATGCCGGGCAAGGTGAACCCTGTCATTCCGGAGGTGGTAAATCAGGTCTGCTTCAACATTATCGGCAACGATGTCACAGTCACGATGGCGGCTGAAGGCGGACAGCTGGAACTTAACGCCTTCGAGCCGATCATTTTCTACAATCTCTTCCAGTCGATTGAAACCTTGAAGTACGCGATCCGCACACTGGTCGATAACTGCATAGTCGGCATAACTGCCAACCGTGAACGCTGCCACGATCTTGTTTACAATTCCGTAGGCATTATCACGGCAGTAGTGCCGCATCTCGGTTATCGCGCCGCGTCCAGAGTTGCGAACGAAGCGATTGAGACCGGCAAGTCAATTCGCGAGATCATTCTGCGCGATAAGCTGATGACAGAAGAAAATCTGGACAAAGCTCTTGACCCTTATGCGATGACGGAACCGGGAGTCTGCGAACTCGACTCTTAGGAGCCAATTGGGTGCGCTTGCATAGAATCGTGCCAGGCACGATTCTATGCAAGCGCACATTTATTATTGTGCTTGATGATATGATTTAACTGTTTCAAGTCCTGGAGGTGCGAAATGGAGAAAGAACCACAAATAGCCACTTGGCGCAAGGTAGTTTATTATACTGGCCTGGTCTTGACTATAATAGGTTTTATTTTATTCTTTAGTGGTTTTCTGTCCTTCGGCTCGATGATGGCTAATCCCTGGGATGTAGCCTTTCCAATGATCAGGCCAATTATAGGTTTTATTTTGATTTTCGTTGGAGCCATCCTGATGCAATTAGGAAAACGTGGTCTAGCCGGATCCGGCGTGATCCTCGATCCGCAAAAAGCCAGAGAAGATTACAAGCCTTTTACGAAGGCGATTGGCGGTATGGTCAATGATGGACTTGAAGAAGTTGATATCTTAAAAAGAGATACTGATGAAGTCATAAAGATCCGATGTCGTGAGTGCCAGACTTTAAATGACGAGCAGGCGAAATATTGCGATAACTGCGGCAAAGCTCTTTAGTTCCCTGAGTTCAGCGCGGGCCACTGCCGTGCATAAGTCTGTGCCTGGCACCAAAGTATGCAGCACCAGATTATTATTTGCTCAGTAACTCATTGAGCCGGGCGGCCAGATCGTTGCATCTGAGCCGCAAGTTTTCGAAAAGCTCGCCTTCCTCTTCAGCAGACATTTCTCCGTGCTTTTCCACGATCTCAACTTGCTGCTGCAGCTTGTCCATCGCATCCAGCAGGGGAGCATCTTTACTTTCAAAGTAAACTTCGACAGCAAGCTTAAGCGCATTTTTGCTGCCCTGATAAAGCTGAACGAAAAGGTGTTCCTTGCGGTTGGCCTCGATCAGATCCCGCAAGAGCCACTTCCGATTATTTTCAGTCAGCGCAGCCTTGTAAGGAAAAGAAATCCCTTCCGCTTTCAGTTTATCTATAAAACTCATCAGCGATTCCTGACTGAAGTTCACAAACAACAAGTGTTCAAGCCCAAGTTCGTAGGAGCGGGAAGGGGCATTCAACTCAGGAAAACTAGCGCCGTCCACGAGGAGCAGATCTTCTACGAGCAAGTCCAGTTCCTCATCACCGGTCAGAACAAGCCCAACATTATTCTTTCTTGTCACTGTCGTCAGACTCTGCAATAGCTCACCTGCAAGACCATAGGCCAAAATATATTCTTTCTTCATCTTGATTAGCTTCTCCTTAACACATTTCGCTTTTTACATCCAAAACATCAGTTAAGTGACATTATGTCATTACTTCAGGACGACATTCCACTCGCCGTTTTCTTCAACATAAATAAATTCGGTCAAGCTGTCATCGAGAAAAACCTGAAACAGTTCTTCATAATCCGGAGCCATCTCATAATCACTCAAGTCGGCTTCAGGGGTCCACTTTACCGGCCCTTCATCTGAGTCCTGAAGCTCGCCTTCGAACTTCTCCGCGTAAAAAAGAAAGACCAGATATCTGCCTTGGGGAAGAGGAAACTGCTTTAGACCCCTAAGCTGCGGCTGTATGACAGTCAGCCCGGTTTCTTCCCTGACCTCGCGCACAACAGCGTCAACGATGGACTCATTTCTTTCCACATGGCCCACGGGCAAAGTGACGAGACCTGACCAATCACCTTCCTTGGCTCGTTTTTGCAAGAGGATTTTTCCATCACTGCGCAGCATACACAAAACCAGGAGCTCAACCTGTTCACTTCGACTCATAAAAAGTATCCTTTTCATTTCTAATCTGAATTTACATAAGAACATTATGCATTAGATTCTGTTGACACGGCAGTGTGTAAGCTTTTCTCATATCCTTAGTTATGAGATGGCACTATATTCAGGACAATAGAGATTTTGTGAGGTGCATTTATGATTTTCGAAAACAGGAAAGAGGCGGGTATCAAGCTGGCTGAAGCTTTGGAAAAATACGCCGGGGAAGATGTCATTGTCTTAGCTTTGCCGCGTGGTGGTGTTGTGCTGGGCGCAGAAATTGCGAAGAGGCTCAAGGCACCGCTTGATCTGGTGATTACGAAAAAGATTGCTCATCCCCTGAGCCCTGAGTATGCGATTGGCGCTGTGGCGGAGGAAGGCGAACCGCTTTACAATCAAGCGGAACTGCACCGTGTCGATGCGGCCTGGCGGCAGCGGGAAGAGGAGCGTGTGCGGACAGAGTTGAAGCGCCGAAGGCACGCGTACTTCGGTGACAGGGCGCAGCTAGACGTCGCGGCTAAGACTGTAATTATCGTTGATGATGGTATCGCTACAGGTCTGACCATGATGTCTGCCATTAAGTACTTGCGAGATCAGGGAGCGGAGAAGATCGTGGTCGCGATTCCGGTTACCCCTGCCGATACCGCGCAGAACTTGCAGGAGATAACTGATGAACTGGTGTCGCTTTTAATCGATCAATACTACCGGGGAGCAGTCGGAGCTTACTACAGAGATTTCAGACAAGTCAGCGACAGTGAAGTGATTGCGCTCTTGGCATCACTCGAAGAGTAGGGGATTGTGCTTTCGCTGCATACTTCTGTGCCTGGCACGAACTTATGCACGCCACTATGCTGCATAGCCCGGTGCCAGGCACGAAATCATTCAATGCGAAAATCATCCATCAAGACTACTTATTTTTTGCCAGTTTCACAAAGGGCCTGATCGATTCACTGATCCAGGACACGACCGTGGCCGCGATAATCACCCAGACAGTAATTTCCAGCGAGCGATCAATGCTGGCAGCGCTAAAACGCGTGTGTTGTGAGACCTCAGAGGCAAAGTCCGGGTTAATGATGGCCCGATTCCAGAGCATTACCAGCCAGAACACCATCCCCACTGAGTAACGTACTGCATTGGCAATCGCAAGACTCAAGTTCCAGCGCCTGTTGATAATCTTCCAGATTGATATGACAAGCTCGAGCAGCGCAATGATGATGATCAGAGGCATGAAGTCCTGCAGCCGCTCTAGATCAAAAATCGGCACAATCGCATAGCTTCCCCCACTTCTATAGTAGAAAGACAACAACTCCGGCCGGAAGTAAAGGATCGCGGTGAATGTAATCGTGAAAAAGATCGAGACAAAAACGTCACTGCGCTTTATCATGACGCCTTTCGACTTATCTTTACTCAGATCATCAACCGTCCAGCCATGTGCCTGGATCGGAGGTATAGCCACTTTAGACCGCTCCATGATAACGAAAATCACGGTCACCCAGGTAGCTGCCTGCACCGCGCCGCCGACCATAGCTGTAAACAGATCTGTGAAAAACTGAACGATTCCTCCATCCGGCGGACTTATGATCCAGGTCAGAACAGTGACCAAAGCCATGACGGTTATTAATATTCCGATCACAAGTTTCAGAATAGAGATGTAGTTGTCATAGTAGTCCGGCCCGATCAGATAGCGCTGACGAGTATCATAGTTTTTGGCTTGCAACTGTGGGTCACCCAAGTTCTGCAAAACCTTACGCACATCCTCTTCAGAAGGATCTGCCGGCAGCATGCCATTAATTTTTGCCCGAAGCTCCTCTGCCGCATCAGCTTTTCTTTCCTGTGGTAATTTAGCGATTACAGCATTAATGTAAAGATCAATCAAGTTCATATTATCCTCCTCGTGGAGATATAGATTAAGTAAAATCAGAAAAATGATTTCGCTTCTATCTACTCTGAACAGTATGCTTGATCGCATAAAAAATTACATTTGCAAATGTCACAAGTTGATATTACATAAGTCAACTTTAAGTTAAGCTGACCTCTGCATAAGATCGTGCCTGGCACCGAAACTATGCTCCTTGCATCAAAGTGTGCCTGGCACCTTTTTATGCACCGCCACCCCCCCTTCCTCCCGTGCCATTGCTCACCGCATCCTCCTCCGGTCTCGAGTATGCTGAACTCATCATATGAACGGGAGGACATCACAATGGATACTTGGTTACCCACACTGATAACAGAAACCCCGCAAAAAGGCTACGAACTGGCTCTCTTGCTTAGCCGCAAAGCCGTAGGTATGATTCAGCCGGATGAAAACATCAGAAAGATGCTTCGTCCCGGCTACTCTTCCGATGCCGACAGCCTGACGATGGCATCGCAGGTAGTGGCCATAAATTTCCAGATTGTAGCAGCAGCTAACAATTACTGGATCGAGAAGTAAATCAGACAGCTAAAAATAAGCCGGCGTCACCAGACACCGGCTTTTAAAATTGCTAATTCGCTACCTGCCGTCGCACCTGCCAGCACTACCTGCCGACACTACCCGCCGACACCGGCTTTAGCACAGAGGACAGCAACTCTAGTCTGCCAGAATACAGGTGTTTTTGCCGCTGTTTTTCCCTTGATAAAGCGCAGTGTCAGCTCGATCCACCAGATCTCTTATGCTTTCATTCTCTCTGATAGTGGCGACCCCAAAAGTCGCTGTGATTGGAGAATCATAACCCCCAAAATCAGCTGCAAGATTCTCAACTTCGGCGCGCAAGGCATCGGCCCGCGCCAGCGCATCGCATTCATTCAAAGCCGGAAAGAGCAGCAAAAACTCTTCGCCGCCCCAACGCGAAACCACATCATATTTCCTGACATTTTCACGCAAAACATCTGCTACCTGCTTCAGAACCTGATCTCCTACCATATGGCCAAGATTGTCGTTAACTGTTTTGAAGTCATCAATATCGATGATCATGATAGAAAATTCCTGACCCCTCCGTCTGAACAGCTGCAGCTCTTCGTTCATGCGTTCATCCATGTGCCTGCGATTGTAAAGTCCGGTCAAAGGATCAATCCGGGCAGTATGATCTAGCCTCCTGTTCAATTCCTCCAATTGTTCATTGGCACTTTGCAGCTCAAGAGTGCGCTGCTCCACAATATTCTCCAGAGACTCATTCAATAGCAGCAGATCCGCTTCAGCTTTAACCCGTCTGCGGTTGGAGTAAATTAAATCGATAATCAGACCCGTTTCCAAAGCAAGTATTACTCCCACAATGACTACGACGTCCCCATGTTCTTGCCAGAAATTTTTTTCAGTAAACAAGACAATACTGTCTGCTGGCAAGCGTCTGGAGTCAATATTCCAGTGCTTCAAGGCGCGTTCATCAAAGATATAGTGGTGGTAACGCTCTTCATTTGTGAATGAAGACGTCTCTACTCCATCCAGCAATTCAATGGCCATAGTACCGGCATCAGCGCCCAACAATGAAATATCATAGACATAGCCGCCGACTACCCCTTTATTCGTAAATTGCTGCTGCGTGACGAAAACGGGAATGTCTATGGTGCTTGCCACGTAAGTTAAATAGCGGGAAGGAATAAAGGACTCTCCGTCGATATCCGTCA
>JAQWBU010000162.1 GCA_028706195.1 Eubacteriales bacterium | reverse complement strand
GTCGGTTTGGCCATGGCTGAAACATCCGGTATCTATGGTCTCCTTATTGCTATCATAATGCTCTTTGCAAACCCGCTGGTAGACATTTTTATTAATTTTGTCGGATAAATTGTTCAGACCTTCTTAATTGATGATTAAAAAAAGAAAGGAGGGCGATTTAATTTGCAGGAGATAATTATTACTATTGCTCAGGCTCAGGAACGAGTTTTCGCTCTGGATCAGCAAACATTTATTCAGATCGGTATCCAAATTCTAAATGGCATAATTCTGGCCGTTGCCCTCGGACTGATTTTCTACAAACCGGTTAAAAAATTTATGGCTGAGCGTACTAAGAATATTGAGACAAAAATCGATGTTGCCGATACGACGATGGCCAAAGCAGAAAAGCTTATTGCCGAATACGAATCCAAGATTCAAAATATTGACGCCGAGTATGAAAAAGTTCTGGAAGAAGGACGTTTGAAGGCTGCTGCCGAAGAGAAAATTATCATTGAAGAAGCCAGAGAAGAGGCAGAAAGAATCAAAGCGGAAGCGTTGAAAAGTGGTTCTTTAGAGAGAGAACGAATCAGAGCGGAGACTCGCCCTTTAGTCATTGAGCTCGCGACCACGCTGGCGGAAAGATATGTTAAAGTCAGCATCAACGAGGAAACACAGGACAAACTCTACGATGAAGTTTTATCCGAGTTGGAGGATGCAAGGTGGCGCAGGTAAAGGATCGCTATGCGCAGGCTCTATTTGAAATTACAAAAGAAAAAAACTCTTTTACGGATGATTTGGAACAGGCAGAGCTTGTCGAAGCAACACTGAAAATTGATTACGTGCAGGATTTTCTTATGCACCCCGGTATTTCTCAGCCTGCGAAAATTCAATTTCTTGAGAACACCTATGGTGATACTCTTAGCGATCACATGATAAGTTTTTTATTCCTGATGCTGCAGAAACGCAGGGAAGAACACATAGTGCCTGCCTTGCATAAGTATATTGAACTTGTATACAGGCAGATCGGCCGAGTCAAGGCCAGAGTTGTTTCAGCTACACCGCTTAGTTCAGAACAGATCAAATCAATAGAAAAAATGATGTCAGAAGAACTCGAAGTGACTGTCACCGCAGAGACTGAAATTGACCCATCTGTTATCGGTGGATTTTATATTCTTGCTGAAGGCAGGATTTTCGATGGCACGGTCAGGACTCAATTAAATAAAATGAAAAATGTTATTTATAAAGGAAGTACTAAAGCGAAAGTCGTTTCAGCTACAACTCTGAGCGAAACACAGCTGGAGAATATCAGAAACACCTTAGCTGCGAAAGTTGATATGCAGGTAGATCTCAGATATGAAGTAGACCCCAATGTGATTGGAGGCTTTTACGTATTAGTAGACGGCCGTGTATTTGACGGCACTGTTAAGTCCGAGCTGAAAAGTATCAAGAAGCAAATGCAGAGGGGGAACATTGATGGCAAGCAGGCCCGAAGAAACAATTAATGTCATAAAAAAACAGATTGAAGCTTATTCGTCAAAAATGGATTTTGCTGAAGCGGGCACCGTCATACAGGTTGGCGATGGAATCGCCAGAGTATTCGGACTGCAAAACGCCATGAGCGGTGAGCTTCTTGAGTTTGCTGACGGAACTCATGGCATGGCGCTGAACCTCGATGAAGACAGCATTGGTGTCGTGATCATGGGTTCCGACTCAGGCATTAAAGAAGGTGATCCGGTCAAGCTTACCGGCAGGATGACAGTGGTGCCTGTGGGCGACGGTATGCTGGGACGCACCGTGAATGCTCTCGGCGAACCGATTGACGGCAAGGGCGATATTGAAGTTGACGGGTATAGAAATATTGAAAGCCCGGCTCCCAGCGTCATCATGCGCAGAGAAGTGGATCAGCCCTTACAGACTGGACTTAAGGCTATTGACTCACTGGTGCCGATCGGCAAGGGCCAGCGGGAATTGATTATTGGCGACCGTGAAACAGGAAAAACCGCTATCGCAATTGATACAATCATCAACCAGAAAGACAAGGATGTTCTTTGCGTTTATGTTGCCATCGGTCAGAAGACTTCAACCGTAGCCAGAATCATCAATGTGCTGGAAGAACACGACGCTATGGAGTATACGACTGTAGTTTTGGCAGGAGCCAGTGAATCCGCTCCAATGCAGTATATAGCGCCTTATGCCGGTTGCGCCATCGCAGAAGAGTGGATGAATCAGGGCAAGGATGTCCTCATTGTATATGATGATTTGTCCAAACATGCCGTATCCTATCGGGCCATCAGTTTGCTTTTGGGTCGTCCTCCCGGACGTGAAGCTTATCCCGGAGATGTTTTTTATCTGCATTCAAGACTTCTGGAGCGGGCTGCCTGTTTAAGCCATCAATATGGAGGTGGCACTCTTACGGCCCTCCCCATTGTTGAAACGCAGGAAGGCGACATATCCGCCTATATCCCTACAAACATCATTTCCATAACAGACGGCCAGATTTATCTGGAAACTGACCTCTTCAACAGCGGTGTCCGACCCGCGATCAATCCGGGTCTGTCTGTATCCCGTGTAGGCGGCTCAGCTCAAATAGAAGCTATGCAGAAGCTGGCGGGTCCCTTGAGGATTGAATTTGCCCAATACAACGAGCTGGCTGCGTTCTCGCAGTTTGGATCTGACCTTAATGAAGATACAATATCTCGTCTGGAACATGGCTCCCGCATTATGGAGGTGCTGAAGCAAGCACAATACAAGCCAATGCCGGTTGAAGATCAGGTTTTGATTCTCCATGCTCTGAGCAACAAACTGATGTCTGATATTGAATTACACGATATAGCTAAGTTTGAGAGGGACATGATCAGATTTATCGATGAGCGTGCGCCCTACATCAGGGAGCAGATCAGAGACAGTGGCAAGATTTCCCCCCGACTTGAAGCTGAAATAGAGGATCTGGTCCAAAAATTTAAGCAAGAGCATGAATATACCAAGGATGTATAGTTGTGAGTTCAAGCAGAAACATTAAACAAAGAATTGAAAA
>JAQWBU010000039.1 GCA_028706195.1 Eubacteriales bacterium | reverse complement strand
TGAAAGAAAGATTTCCGGCCGACGAAGCCCATACCCAGGTTGTGGCGCTCAATTTCAGCGCCTTCGACCAGCCGCTGTGCCCAATCGTTAATCTTGTCACTCTTAGCCAGAATGTTCACACGCGCATCAATACTCTTTTCTTCGCCTAAGCCGGCGAAATACATGATGTGGTAGCCATGTGTTGACTTAACGATTCCGGTATCTCCGACTTCACGGGATTCATCCAGACACCAGTCCTGGAATGGAGCAACCATAGTCCCATAAGTAATATTCTCATAGAGGCCGCCGTTTTCCGCACTGCCCATGTCTGTGCTGTATTCCTCGGCCAGATCCGCGAAAGCTTCTTCAGTTTTCGCTCCGGCTTCAAATTCAGCCAATATTTCTTCGGCCCGAGCTTCTATTTGCTCGTCTGTGGCAGTCTCACCCGCTGCAAGATCAACGGAGGAAGAATCAATCAGGATGTGTCTCACGTTGTAAACGTTGTAATCTTCAAAGTCTGCACTGTGGAAGACCAGGGCTATAACTGCACTTGGAGCTTCAACTACGGTGCTGTCTTCTGCTTCCCGCTCTTCATCGGTCAGCCAATCCTTATAAGTTGAAGACAAACGATCGCCTTGCAGAGTCAAAGTGGCATCTTCGGGATTTTCGAGCAGGTTCTCGCGAATGCTCTCGTCCGTTTCATATTCAGCCATAGCTTCGGCAAAACTCATCTCGCCGCTTCTGTAGAGTTCCAAAGCGGCGTTCGCTGTTTCAGCCAGTTCCAGCATGGCTGCATCGTACTCAGCATCCGTCAGTTCCTCTTCGTCTTCCGGTTCAGGGAGATTGAACTTATAGTAGGAATAATTATATATCTTAAGATCAGCCGCGTTCTCTTCTTTATATTCTTCCCGCTCGGCTGCAGTCACCTCGGTTGTATCCGCCAGATGCTGATTGTAATCCTGCAGCAGCATCGACTGGCGTACGAATTTCATGTACTGTGAGGATGTCACGCCCGGGCCGAAATAATTGCTCAAGAGTACACCGACGCCGACGCCTTGTTCCTGAGCGCCCCTGGCCAGATCCTTCTCAAAATTTTCAATTGTTTCATCCAGTTCGGCCTGTCTCTCCTCAGACAAGACAAAGCTGTCATCATTATTCATGGCCAGAACCATGGCATAGGTTGAGCTGATTTGCTGCATAAGCAGATCGGTCAGATCATCCCTTACTGTGCGCTCCGGATCGGCAGAAGGCCGACCGAGCACATCCTGTACTTCATCGCTAAAAGCATAGCCTAGCTGAGCCTGCATTGTCAGATTTCCGAATTCTACGTTCAGGTCCGCGGGGCTCATATTCATTTTAGCTCCGGGCAATTCTGAGTTTGTAATAGTAATTGCTGTAAGATTTTTCTGCAAAAGGCCGAAGCGGGCAACTGCCCAGACAGCAGCCACAAGCAAAAGAACCACAACAATTGCAATGGCAGCAATGCGGCCACCTATGCTCCTGGAATTTATCTTCTTCTTCCTGCCTTCGCTATCCTTGAGATTTGCCAAACGCTGTTTACGTTCAGCGCGCTCAACCTCAGCTTTCCATTCGCTTTGTTCATTAGTTTTTTTGGCCATAAATTACCTTCCTAATATAAAAACCCATCCGGACATCAGTCCAGGTGAACTTGCTTTTGAACTACAAAGATGAGTGTACCACAAATGTGATATAAAGCGATCAAAAAGGATCAAATCAGTGACAAAGACTGCGGAAGATCCATGGCTTCCTCAATCCAGAGATCCGGCTCCAGAGCTCTTAATTCATCTTTGTTCATGCTGGTCCAGCCAACTACTGCACTTCGGCTGCCTGCGGCATGGGCGCTTTCGACGTCATGCACGCTGTCACCGACATACAATATGCGGGACATGTCAGTGATCGACATAAGCTCAGCAGCTGCCAGCAAAGGCTCCGGCCCCGGTTTGTGACCTGTGGAATCCTCCTGCGCCAAAAGAATCTCGAAAAAATTTTCCAGACCATAGACGCGCATACAATCATTTAGTCCTTCACGGAAACGGGAAGTTACCAGACCAAGTCGAAAGTTCATACGCTGCAGCTCTTCCAACATGGGAACTACACCCAGATATAAGCCTGTATGGGTATCGGTCTTACCCTTACACCAGCTGCGATAAGTATCAACCATCTTCAACGGATCTTCCATACCCGGATAGGCTTTCTGTAATGGCTTACCGATTTTCGAAAGTATCAGCTCCCGCGGAGGGATTTTTCCGGTATATTCTTCCCAGGTATGTTCATGTCCCTCTACTATAAGTCCTATTGAATCAACCAAGGTGCCGTCCATGTCAAAGAGGACGGCTTCAACCTCAATTTTCTGCAGATTCGTCTTGTTTGTCATCATTTTCCTCGTCA
This sequence comes from Eubacteriales bacterium, assembly GCA_028706195.1. Lineage (GTDB taxonomy): Bacteria > Bacillota > Clostridia > Saccharofermentanales > DTU023 > DTU032. The sequence continues at coordinate 10,208 of JAQWBU010000039.1, read as the reverse complement.
GTTTCAATTGTTAAACGCAGCTGCTCAATGCGATTGTCAGCCACTGAAAGTACCGTAAATTGCAGGTTATCATATTTCACTTCAACCTGTTCTCCCTCCTCCGGGATGCGATCGAGAAGGTCAATAACGAAACCCGAGACGGTATCATAATCATCAATGGGGAGTTCCTGTGCAATTTCTTCCGCTAGCACTTCCAGAGGACACCAGCCTGAGATAAGCCAGCTATTAGGGCTTTGCGATTGCAGCAATTGTTCTTCCTCATCATATTCGTCCGATATGTCCCCCAGAATCTCCTCGATCAGATCTTCCATCGTAACAATGCCAGCGGTACCGCCATATTCGTCAATAACAATAGCCAATTGCACGCGTTTCCCCTGCATTTCAAAAAACAAGTCCTTAACCACGCGTGTTTCCGGGGTGAAAATCGGCTGACGCATTTCTGCTACCAGAGAGAACTCGCGCTTGCGTTCTTCATCATTCAACAGGGGCAGGAGATCTTTCACATGCAAGACGCCGACGATCTTGTCGATAGTGTCCTCATAAATCGGAACCCGTGTATACTTCTCCTCTTTAATCACTTCCAGTGTTTCTTCAAAAGAAGCATCCAAAGGAAGCGCTACAATATCCGTGCGGTGAGTCATGACGTCTGCTACGCATATGTCATCAAAACGGAAAATGTTGCGGATCAAAGCTCGGTCTTTAGCCTCTTCATCCCAATTTGCTTCATCTGATTCCAACATCATGAAGTATTCTTCAACCTGCATGACTGAATTATCGTCTTCCGCTTTGCCTGTGAATAATCTCGTTAAGAGTTCAACCAGAAAATTAATCAAACGTTCCAGTGGGCGCATGATCAACAACAATGGCTTGAAAATTACCAGGCAAAATCGTAGAAAGCCGATTCTAGCCTTCGAGTCACTGTCGCTGCGGCGCACTATACTAGCCGGCAAACTTTCTCCCAGAAGGGCATACAAAAATACTGCGGCAAGGCTGTAAGCGACGTAGATAATTACATTGAGCCGTGTGTCCAGACCTGAAGGCATCAGGAGTCGCGGCACGAAAAAGCCCAGAGTCCAGACGAAATAAAGCAGGACAAAGAACAGCCGTAGAAGATGGAGTTCGCGCAGCAAGTACTCCATTGCATTGTCTTCACAAATTTTCTTCAGAGATTTCGGCAGCTCTGATTCCTGTTCTGAAGCTTGCCGGAAGCTGGAACTGCGGTTAAATTCGAGTAAAGCCATATCGAAAGACTTTGACATGGCGCTCAGAAGCAATAGAAATATGGTTAATAACAAAGCACCTAACCAATTGAAGCTAAAGAGAGATATCGGATAATAAATATTACTCAAGACCGCGCTCGTAGAGTGAGGGTCCATTTTTGTTTTCTCCTGGATGTGCGTAGAGTTCAAGACTCAATACGACTTTATATAATGTCCTGCTTAAAATGCTTAGAGGAGCGCCTGCCTGTGTGGCAGATGTGCGCTCCTCATAAGTATAACAAAATTCATCTATTGTTGTATTACTCTTCGGCATTGGCTGCCGCAATGATCTTATCTGCAATCGCCTGCGGCACCGGTTCGTAACGTGCCATTTCTCTGGTGAAATAACCGCGACCCTGGGTCATAGATTTAAGGTCTGTGGCGTATTTGGCAATTTCCGCTGCCGGCGCTTCTGCCTCCACAACCTGGAAACCAGGGATAGTATCAGGATTAATACCAAGGATGCTGCCGCGGCGTTTGCTCAGGTCTCCCATAATATCTCCGAGGAAATCATCCGGAATGTGAACCTGCAAATAGGAGATCGGTTCCAGCAAAATCGGATTCGCCTGCGGCAAACCATTTCGGTAAGCCAGACGGGCTGCCAGTTTAAAGGACATCTCATTGGAGTCGACGTCATGGTAAGAACCGTCCACCAGAGTCGCTTTCAAGTTCACGACCGGATATCCTGCCAAAGGCCCTTCGTCGATGGCTTCACGCAAGCCTTTTTCAACTGCGGGGAAATAGTTTTTCGGGACTGAACCGCCAAAAATCTTTTCCTGGAAGTCCAGCTCCAATTGTTCGCCGGGTTCAAATTCAATCCAGACGTCACCGAACTGTCCATGCCCGCCGGTTTGCTTCTTGTGGCGGCCCTGCACCTTGACCTTTTTTGTGATCGTTTCGCGATAGGCGACACGTGGCTCAGTCAACCTGGCCCCGACACTGAATTTCGCTTTAAGCTTGGCAGTCAAAACATCAAGCTGAACTTCGCCCAGTCCCGAGAGCAGGAACTGATTTGTTTCCGGGCTATTCTCAATTTCAAAAACGATATCTTCGTCCTTCAATTTGACTAAACCCTGCATAATCTTGTCTTCCTCGCCTTCGTTGACTGCCGAGATAGCAAGTGTCAGGCTGGGAGTCGGCATTTCGGGGGCTTCAATTTTCAGAGGGTTATCGCGCTCGGTAAGCGTATCTAAGGTACTGGTGTCATTTAGTTTCGTTGTGGCTCCGATGTCACCTGCAGAAATCGTATCGACTGAGATCTGTTTTTTGCCGCACATGGTGTAGAGACCGTTTATGCGCTCATCGGATTCTTTATTGACGTTATAGACTGAACCGGAATCTTTGAAGACACCCGAATAAACGCGGAAAAGGGAGATTTTTCCTACGAAGGGGTCAACAATAGTTTTGAATACGAAAGCTGCTAAAGGACCATCCTGATCTGTTTTGATCTGAAAGCTCTCGCCGGCGCGGTTCACAGCTGTCATTGCGTGCCCGTCTTCCGGAGTGGGGAAGAAACGATTCATAAGATCCAAAGTATGGGAAACGCCCCAGTTGGCGTTGGCTGATCCGACAAAAACAGGATAAAAGGACGCTTGTGAAATCGCCTTGCGCAAACCGCGTTCTTCTTCCGCAGATGTGAAAGCTTCGCCTTCGAAGTATTTCTCCATCAGCTCTTCTTCGCTCTCAGCTATCCTCTCAACCAGTTGCTCATGATAAAGTTCAGCCAGCTCCTGAAGATCTGCTGGAATGTCGGTGGCTTTCATTTCACCTTTATTGCCGCTAAAGCTGTATGCCTTCATGGAAAGAACATCGACCAGGCCATTCATTGCTTCGCCGTCCATGATGGGCAATATCATTGGAATTATCAGCTGGCCATACTCATCTCTGAGAGCTTCAACTGTAGCCAGAAAATCCGCATTGGGTTCATCCATACGGTTAACGAAGAAAGAAATCGGCATGTTCTCATTGCTTGCATTCCGTACTGCTTTTTCCACACCGACAGCCAGCCCGTCTTTGGCGGACATTACTATCAGCACAGCGTCACCGACACCCATGCCTAGCATTTGCTCACCCAGGAAGTCAAAATCACCGGGCGTGTCAATCAGATTGATTTTATTTTTCTTCCACTCAAAAGATGCCAGACTGGTGTTTATAGAGATACCGCGGCGGATCTCTTCGCTGTCAAAGTCACTCACCGTATTGCCTTCATTGCTCTTGCCCATGCGGTTTATGACCCCGGCATTATATAAAGCGGCTTCGACAAAAGCAGTTTTGCCGGCGCCGCCATGCCCCATGACGGTAATATTTCGAATGTTCTCTCTTGTGAATTTCATTAAAAATCTCCCTTAATTTTTTTGTTTCTCAGCTATTATACAGTGACTGCTCCGGACTGACAAGAAGATTCATTAGCTATAGCTTATGCTGTATAAGGTTTTAGCTTTGCTGTGAAATGGCGTAATACTTTGGCCTGTTCCAGCACTTCAAAACCTTGGAACTCTTCGCTTCGCTTCATGACGTCAGCCAGTTTTTCAGCAACGTAGTCAAGATGCGCCTGAGTATAAGTCCGACGCGGTATACAGAAGCGGGACAATTCGAGATCAGCTTCCAGCTGTTCGCCTGTTTCCGGATCAGGATCCAGAATAAATGAGCCAATATCACAGCCACGAATGCCGCCTTCGAGATACAGCGCAACGCAGAGCGTATGCGCCGGGAAACGGTAGTATGGAATATGCGGCATCACCTTCCTGGCGTCAACAAAGATGGCATGACCTCCGGTGGGGTATTGAATCGGCACTCCAAGCTCACGGCAGCGATCTCCCAGATATTTCGTCTGACCGACATACGAACGCAGGAAATCCTCATCCATTCCTTCTGTCAAACCAACAGCCATAGCTCCCAAATCTCTGCCGGCTAAACCACCATAGGTCAGAAAGCCCTCGTAAGGCACAACGCGACTTTTGATACCTTTAATCAGCTCAGGGTTTTCACGTACGCCAACCAGGCCGCCAATATTGACGATACCGTCTTTTTTGGCAGACATGGTGAAGGCGTCCCCTTCAGCAAAGATATCCCGCACAATCTCTTTAATTGAGCGGTCCTGCTGTCCTTCTTCACGCTCTTTAATGAAGAAGGCGTTCTCCGCATAACGGGCGGCATCAATTACCAGCGGTATGTCATGTTCACGCGCAATAGCTGCAGTTTCTTTAATATTGGCCAGTGAAACCGGCTGTCCGCCGGCTGAATTACAGGTAATGGTCATAACGATGCAGCCTACGTTCTCGGGTCCATATTCCCTGATCAGCTTTTTAAGCTTTCCGGTGTCCATGTTGCCCTTGAAAGGAGCGTAACTTTGGGTGTCTGCTGCTTCAGCTGATACACAGTTTATTACTTTTGCCCCACTCAACTGCACGTGACCGGATGTAGTATCAAAGTGATAATTTGAGATGGAGACCATGCCCTTTTTCAACAGGAGAGGAAAGAGCATGTGCTCGGCGGCTCTGCCCTGATGTACCGGTTGAATATATTCATAGTTAAATATATCGTGCGCAACTTCCATTAATTGCCCGTAGCTGCGCGAACCGGCATAACTCTCGTCTCCCTGCATCATTGCTGCCCACTGTTGATCACTCATGGCGTTGGTGCCGCTGTCTGTCAGCATGTCAATATAGACATCCGAGCTGGCCAGACTGAACATGTTGTAGTCAGCAGCCCTGATGGCTTCAATTCGCTCCTCATAGGTTGTCTGTCTGATTGGTTCAACCATTTTTATCCGGTATGGTTCGGGAATGTACTGTGCCATAATTTCGCCTCTTTCCACTTTCTATTATGTCAATCACGCAAAGCTGATTGTTTCTTATTTTACGTTTGCTTTCATGAAAGCCAGCAGATCACGGTCTACTTCTTCCGCATTTAGCTCATTCAATAATTCGTGCCTGGCATCGGGATATTCCTTAACCTTCACGTTTATCATTCCAATCTTTTCATACTGGGCAGACAAATTCGCAACGGCTTTGCCCATCTCGCCGACGGGGTCATCACTTCCGCTTGTGATCAGTATCGGCAGATCGCGCCGCATTTGTGTGATATTGTCTTCGTCATATAGAGTCAGCAAGCCGTCAAACATATCAATATAGGCGCGGGTGGTGAACAAAAAGGTGTTGCGCGGCTCCTTGACATACTGCTCACAGATGTCCTGATCCCGCGACAACCATTCTGCACCCGTATTATTTTCAGCTTTGAAAATCTTATTATTTGCTCCCATAACCAGTTTTTTAATAAAGGGGCTGCGATAACGGGGACCGCGAAATTTCTCCATCACAGAAGACAGAAGGCGGCCTGCCCGCACAGTAGCTTCAGGCTGCATACTCGTGCCCATGATTACCACACCTGCCAGATCCTCCTCCGGGAAACGGTAGATAAACTGTCTTGCATAAAAAGAGCCCATGGAATGTCCCAGCAGAAAGTAAGGAATATCAGGGAAAAGCTCACGCGTATCTTTGTATACTTTGCGGATATCCTGTAAGACCAGTTCATTACCGTCTTCTTCTGCAAAGAAACCCCAGTCGTCCGCGCTTTCCACTGAATCGCCGTGGCCTAAATGATCATTGCCGACCACCAGGACTCCGGCCTCCGCCATCGCCTGACCAAAGCGGTCGTAGCGTTCCATGTACTCCACCATTCCGTGAGCTACCTGCATGATTGCCCACGGCTCTCCCTCCGGCAGCCAGCTCATCACATTGAGCTGAGTTTTCTGATCAGTGGACAGAATCTGTTTGCTTTCCCTTTTCACTTTACTTATCCTCTACTTTCGGCAATTTCAAACAAAATATCTACGGCGCTCCGGCGATCTTCTACCTGCATCAGTCGGTCGCGATACTTAGCAGCGTTGCGTACGCCTTTCACGTAGTGAGCAAATTGTGCGCGCATTTCACGACAGGCCGGTGCTTCGCCAAGCAGTGCGATCATGCCGTCGAGATGATTCAAGGCTGCAGCCAACCAGCGTTCACTTGAGGCTTCAGGCACAACACCTTCCACCTTCATACCCTCCCGTATCTGCTCAAAAACGAAAGGATTACCCATGGCGGCGCGACCGATCTGGTAAGCATCAAGCTTCACCATTTCCTGCAGGCGGCGAATATCTTCCGCGGTTTTAATGTCACCATTGCCGCAGAGTGGCAAACTACATTGCTCACGCACAGCCGCAAAAACCTCCCACCTGGCCTTTCCGCCGTAAAACTGTTCCCGGCTGCGGGCATGGACAGTGATACCGGCTACGCCTTCATTCTCCAGGCGTCTGGCCAGGGCGGGCGCGTTAATATCCTCTTCATCCCAGCCGCTGCGCATCTTCACAGTGACATATTTGTTAAATTGAGCTGCCGCTTCCACGGCAGCTGCCGCAATGGCGCAGGCCAGATCAGGTTTTAGCATCAAAGCGGCTCCGGCTCCGGTCCCGCATACTTTCTTAACCGGGCATCCCATATTGATGTCGATCCAGTCAGCCTGACCGTAGACAGGGTGCTGCAGCACAATTTTTATTGCAGCGGCAAAATCTGCCGGGTCATGACCGAAGAGTTGAATCGCATACAGCCGCTCTCTGGGATCTCGCTGCAGATAGCGCGATACCTTCTCCATATGTGGATTGTATACAATTCCGCGTGCGCTAACCAGTTCACTTATGGTGAAACTTGCGGACAAGTCGCTGACCAATCCACGATACGGCGGGGTACTGCATCCTGCCATCGGTGCGAGTCCCAGTATCAGATTGTCTTTCGAACTGAACATAGATAAAAAATCACCGCGATCAGTGTGCATTGAACCTCCATGAAGTGAATTTTTTTGAGAAATATTTAATCCAGCAAATCCAATAATTCACTGTAATTATTTATTATATCTATGTGAGGCCGCATTTCTGCTGTTATCTCAGCATCTTCGCGCGGATAGAAGCAGTCGTGCCCGCTGTCGTACCATACAGGGTGCATCCCCACGCCCAAAGCCCCTTCGAGATCGCAGTAGATGTTGTCTCCTACATACCAGCACTCTTCAGCCTTTAGACCACTTTTTTGCAAAGCACTGAGGAAGATCCATTTCTCCGGTTTGCGCAGAATAGTTTCACTCGAAGTCACCACGAATTCCATATTATGATCCAAATGATTGTCTATGCGGGCTTTCATCGCTGCACTGCTGAATGAGATATTGGAAATAACAGCAGTTCTGATGCCCCGTTCTTCCAATTCATCCAGTGTTGTCTGCAGTTCCGGCATTGCTTCAGCCGGGCAGCCTGAAAACCAGTACAGTTTTTCACATTCAAGCATCGGCAAATCACAGGAAAGATCGAACATTTCCAGTAAGAAGTTGAAGGTGGACTCGAAGGACACTTCGACCGAGTTGGCAAAAGCCAGTTCGCGCAGATCGTCGAAAAGTTCACTGCTCAGTTCCAGCATCCGCTCAATGTCGATATTCTCTTTCGGATATAAATGAGGTGAGAGTGCTTTGAATGCTTCACGGGCATCAAAGCGTGCTTCATGCAGTAGTGTTTGTCCGTAATCGAATAAAATCATGCGAGGATTAGTTTTCGTCATAAATCTACCTTTCATCCTGAATGCTCAGCGTGGCTTATATATAATATTCATATAGATCATAGCTTACAAATTAACATGTTCAGATAAAATTTGCTCTGAAAGTCTCAAATTTTCGACTTTGCTTCACTCTTTGTGCTGCTATAAAAGCCTGATAGTGTATGATAAAATACATAAGTTCAAGAATTATTGTCATAAAGTCCCTGACGGACGAAAGAGTGGATAAACAGATGAAAAGAACAAAATACTGTGGTCATTTCTCTGAAGGAGATGTGGGAATTGAGGCTTGCGCCTGTGGCTGGGTGCAAAGCAAACGTGACATGGGAGGCGTCATTTTTATCGATCTGGTCGATCGGGAAGGCGTCTTACAAATTGTCTTCAATCCTGAAAATACGGATGCTGATACTTTCTCTTTGGCCGAACGAGTTAAAAATCAATCTGTTCTGGAAGTAGAGGGCGATCTCCATCTGCGTGATCCGGAGACAGTCAACCCTAAAATCGCTACGGGCACTGTAGAACTCCGGGTGAAGAAAGCTAAGACCCTGTCTGCTGCGGAGAGCCTGCCTTTTGTACCGGAAGAAGCCGGAAATGTCAGAGACGCGCTCAGATTGCGCTATCGTTATCTGGACCTGCGCCGGCGCGAATTGAAGGACAATTTGCGTCTGCGTCATCATGCCAGCTCCCTGATTCATTCTTTCATGGCTGACAATGGCTTTATTGAAGTTGAAACACCGGTGCTTGGCAAAAGCACTCCGGAAGGTGCGCGCGACTACCTCGTACCCAGCCGCGTTCATCCGGGCAGTTTCTACGCCTTGCCGCAGTCCCCGCAAATTTATAAGCAACTCCTGATGGTCAGCGGTTTTGACCGCTATTATCAGATAGCCCGTTGTTTCCGCGATGAAGATCTGCGCGCTGACCGACAGCCTGAATTTACACAGCTCGATCTGGAAATGTCTTTCGTGGAGATGGATGATGTGCTGGAAATTCTGGAAGCTCTGATGAAAGTTCTCGCCAAGGAACTTAAGGGTGTCGAGATCAAAGGCTCCTTCCCCCGCCTGTCCTGGCAGGAGGCTATGGATAAATATGGTTCCGACAAACCGGATCTGCGCTTTGATCTTCCTATTGTGGACATAAGTGACATCGCCGCGCAGTCCGATTTTTCCATCTTCGGACAGGCCTTGAAGAGCGGTGGTGTGGTCCGTGCCATCTGTGTGCCGGGAAAGGCCGATTTCCCGCGCTCGACAATTGACGATCTTACTGATTTCGCCATTAAAGAAGGCGCCAAAGGCATGGCCTGGATTGCCTGGCGTGAAGACGGCGAAGTTTATTCCATTCTTGATAAATACTTCACTGAGGAACTGATGCAGGATTTATTGGAACGCGTCGGGGCAAAACCGGGCGATTTCATCCTCTTCTCAGCCGATCAGCTGAAAACTGTGCGTCACGTAAGCGGCGCCTTACGTTTACACCTGGCTGACCTGCTTGATCTGCGCAATCCGGACGAGCTGAACTTCTCTTTCGTCGTAGACTTCCCCATGTTTGAATACAGCGAAGAAGAAGGACGCTATGTCGCCCAGCATCACCCGTTTACCATGCCCAAAATTGAAGACCTTCCCTATCTGGAGAGCGAACCGGAACGCATGGAATCTCAGGCATACGATCTGGTTTTAAACGGTACAGAACTGGGTTCAGGCAGCATCCGCATTCACGACCGGGATATACAAACCCGGGTGTTCCGTCAACTCGGTCTGTCAGAGGAAGACATTCAGCATCGCTTCGGATTTTTACTTGATGCTTTCCGTTTCGGCACACCACCGCACGGCGGACTCGCCCTCGGACTGGACCGTCTGGTCATGTTGCTGGCAGATGCGCCATCACTTCGTGAAGTAATCGCTTTTCCGAAATTGAGCAATGCTTCCGATCCTCTCACCAATGCTCCCAGCCCTGTAGACCAGTCACAGCTGGATGAGCTGCATATAGCCCTGACAGCTGATGCGGCATCCGCTCTGGGTATTTCAACTGACAAAAAGGACGGATCCGCAGCCAGAACATTCGACCTGCAGCATCTGGAGCAGCTTTCCAGTCTCAAACTGACCTCCTCGGAGCGGGCCAGGATGCAAAATGAAATTGAGACCCTGATTACTTTCGCAGATCTGATGGCAGAGCAGGACACCACATCAGTCGAACCGACACAATCCATGATCACAGAACACAGAGTATATCAGGGAGAAGAACGAGAAGCCTCACTCAGTCAGGAAGCCGCTCTGGCAAATGCTGCCGAGGCTGAAGACGGAGCCTTCTTAGTTCCGGCCGCAGTGGAATAGGAGCTATAAATGTTAGCAGATAAAATGACAATTTATGAGATAGCCTCAGC